>DATEAK010000323.1:0-3582 GCA_035288405.1 bacterium
CGGCACTCTTCCAGGATGTAAAAACACGTTACCTGGCCTGGGCTAAAGATCATAAGCCGAGATCCCTTAAGTTTCGCCGATCCGCGTTGAATCACCTTGAGGCAGCTTTTGGCTCTGAACCTCTCAGTAAGATTGACAGACCTTCATTGGAGTCTTATCAGGCGAGCCGTTGGGCTGCGAGTGCATCAGATAGCACCGTGAACAAAGAATTGGCGGTCCTGTCTCATCTCTTCAAGAAATCCATCGAGTGGAATCTTGCGACGGCAAATCCGGTCACTGGAATCGAGAGACGACCGGAGCCTCAGGGACGGACACGGTGGCTCACTTCCGAAGAGGAAAGCCGTCTCGTTGGGGCTCTTCCAGAAAAGTATCGTCCGGTGACCCGCTTGGCCATTCACACAGGGCTCCGGCTAGGAGAGCTGCGGGCTCTGTCTTGGAGGGATGTGAATCTAGGGCTTAAACCCTTTCTGATCGTTCTACGAGGCAAATCGCAGAAGACGGAGGATGTACCCCTTAACCTGGAAGCAGTCGCCATCCTGGAGGCTTTATATCAAAAGAGTGAGCACCAGGATGGAAATGTCTTCAACTTGCCGTCCCATTTCTCGGAGTTCTTCGCTGGTTATGCGGGTGATGCTGGCCTCCACGATGTCACCTTCCACACGATGCGTCACACGTTCTGTTCAAGGCTCGTGCAGGCAGGAGTTCCGATTCGCGTGGTGCAAGTCTTGGCCAGACACTCACGCGTAGAAGTGACGGAGAGGTATGCTCATGTGGGAGACACATTCGCACGAGAGGCCGTAGGGCGGCTCACTGAGAGAGGGGCGGAAACCCGAAATACTCTCGAAAAGGTGACCCAGGGTGTGACCGAGAATTATCAGCTCCCGCAAATCGCTGGTATTGCTTGCAGAAACGAGCTGGCGGAGGCGCGTGGGAGTCGAACCCACCCACGAGGTGATTAGCCCCGTTCAGCGGATTTGAAGTCCGTGCGGCACACCGGCACCGATGCACCTCCAGCAGGACGCAGGAATTTCTCCTCAATTAACGCGGCAATTGCGGCAATGTCATCGAGTCCGAAGCGGGGCACTCCCAAATCCAAATTGTGATCGGCAACTAATGCCACGAGATCGTCCGCGGGGTTGCACAGGGGGGGCAGTCCCTGGGCCTTCCGGTTGACCTCGATTTTCGGCTTGTGTGCTTCCTTAAATCCCTCCGTCAGAACCAGGTCCACGTCCCCCAGAAGTTTCTCAACCGCTTCATCAAGAGAAATTTCGCCCTGGACATCGCGGATCAGAGCTACTTGTTTGGCGGAGGAAAGAACCACAGAAACGGCACCCGCCTTCTTGTGGCGCCAGCTATCCTTGCCTTCCCGATCGATGCCTAGGGCAGCTTCGGAATGGAAGTGGTGCTTGATCGTTCCTACCCGGTAACCGCGCCGGTTTAGTTCCGGAATCAATTTTTCAATCAGTGTCGTTTTGCCGCTGTTTGAGCGGCCAACGATGGAAACAATAGGAACCATGAATACCCCCTTCAGAAAAGGGCTCGTGGAGCAATTTCCGCACACAGAATACATGCAGAGATGTCCGCCGTCAACTCCCCCGAAGCTTATCCCGTTCTATGCCAAATATACTTAGAGAGAGTGTCTGGGCGACAGCGGCATAAATGACTCCGCGGTTTCAGCCGGATTCCAGCCATACAAGAGAGCCGTCCAGGCTGCAACAAAATGAGGTAAAGACCTTATTGCTCGGAAAAAGGAATCGCAGAACAATGGTTTTATCCGTTCTACATTCCAGGAGGAACCCCCATGGCCAGCCAGGTAATTCCCACGATCTGTGGCGTCTGCCATGTCAACTGCGGTCTCGACGTCACTGTGTCCGCAGGACAGATTCAGGAAATTCGCGGCACCCGCCAGCACCCCGCCAACCGCGGAGCCCTCTGCATCAAAGGATATGCTTCCAAGGAAATCCTAACTTCTTCACGGCGGCTCACCCGTACGCTCATGAAGCAGGGGAACCGGCAAATCCCCGTTTCCTGGGAGGAAGCATTAAGCGCCATTGCCGGGAAGCTCCAGGATCTCTGTGCCAGGTGGGGCCCCCAAACCTTGATCCACATGCGCGGCGCTCCGGTGACGGAAGAGGTGCGCGAAGGATTGCTGAGACTCGCCTGCACATTGGGTTCCCCGAACCTTAGCGGATCTTCCCATCTTTGCGCCGCGCCCCGGGACACCGGCCTGCGCTCCGTGATCGGAGGGAGTGACTCTACTCGTCATCGACCCCGTCCGCACCACCGTCGCCGAGAAGGCCGATCTCTGGCTGCGGCCAGCCCCGGGAACGGACCTGGCCCTGGCTCTGGCAATGCTCCATACGATCATCGGGGAAGATCTCTTCGATAAGGAGTTTGTCTCCCGTTGGACGTTGGGTTTTCATCTCTACACTCATCCCGACGGGGGGGTTTATCTGCCTGCGCCAGCCCGTTGTTGCTCCCGTAGGCGAGAGCCGCTCGGTCTTTGCAGTGGAATATGAGCTTGCTCGGAAGATAGGCATTGATAAAGACTATCCCTGGAGAGATAGCGAGAGCTGGGTCAATTACAAGCTAGGGCCCTGCCACATCACGGTGTCGGACTTACGGCAGGAACCGCTCAGGGTTGTGACAGGCCCGGTAGCTTACCGGAAATATGAAACCAAGGGCTTTCACACTCCTTCGGGCAAGGTCGAGCTCTTCTCCGAGCGCTTTCGCTCCAATGGCAACCCTCCCTATCCTGTGTACCGGGATATCACCGACCTCGACGACGGCCGCAGGAAAGCCGACTTTCCTCTTCTGGCCACCAGTCGAAAGCCCATGGAATACGTGCACACCAAGCTTCGGGATCTTCCCACTTTGCAAAAACTTTACCCGGAGCCTGTTCTGGCCATCACTCCGGAGGACGCAGCAGCGCGTGGAATCCAGGCGGGGGAACGGGTCTCGGTGATCTCGTCACGAGGCAGAGCCTCGTTTAAAGCTCAAATCAACACCGCAGTCCCCGTTGGAGTCGTACAGATTGACTTCGGCTGGGGAAATCCGGGGGACGATGGCTGCAACGTCAATGTGCTTGCAACGGATGAGCACCGCGACCCGATCAGGGGGACCACGCCCAACCGGCTCTTCCGGTGTCAGGTATCTCGAATCGAATGACCGGATGACGGCAGGACAATTCCCCATCGGAATTCGAGGTGCTAGGATCTAAAACGGCAGGGAGGTGCCAAGCCCCATCTCTCGAGCTTTTTCGTAGACCAGGACTCCTACCGCCACAGCCTCCAGAGCCAAATCCGTGGTCAGGATCTGTCGGACTTCTTCTTCCTATTCCTGGTCCATCGCGGAGCTTCACGTGTATAGCCGGCAGCGATCATTGCTTGTACCTTACGTACCTGTCGCACATCGCCGCCGCAGCACGCGCCAGCCGAGCCACACGGCTGCAACAATCAACCATCCGGATAACCAGTAGACGAAGGGCACGTCGCCGGCGACTTCGACGCCGAGGTAGGCCGTGACCAGGTTGGCCGGCACAAGGCCGACGGTCGTCAGCAGGGCGAACATCAGCGCGCGCAT
>DATEAK010000324.1:0-5791 GCA_035288405.1 bacterium
GTGGAAATTCAGTATGAGAGGAACGACATCGATTTTCATCGCGGAACTTTCCGGGTACGGGGCGACATCGTTGACATCTTCCCGGCTTACGAGGAAGACATGGCGATCCGGGTGGAATTTTTCGGAGACCGGGTGGAGGGAATTTTCGAAATCGATCCGCTGCGCGGAGAAGTCCTGCGCCGCTTGAGCAAAATCCACCTCTACCCCGCCAGCCACTACGTCACCACTCGCGAAAACCTCCTGCAGGCCATCGAGAGCATCAAGAAGGAGCTTAAGGAGAGATTGGCGGAGCTCGAAGAGCAAAACAAGCTTTTGGAAGCCCAGCGCCTGCAACAGCGAACCCGGTTTGATCTGGAAATGCTCAAGGAGACGGGGATCTGCCCCGGAATCGAAAATTATTCCCGCCACCTGGACGGCCGTCTGCCGGAGCAGCCGTCCTGGGTTCTGCTGAACTACTTCCCGCCTGATTTCCTCCTCTTTGTCGACGAGAGCCATGTCAGCATTCCTCAGATCGGGGGCATGTACCACGGAGACCGCTCCCGCAAGGAGACCCTGGTGGAATACGGGTTCCGGCTCCCCTCCGCCCTGGATAACCGTCCACTGCACTTCCAGGAATTTGAGGCGATGGTTCATCAGACGGTTTACGTGTCGGCCACCCCGGGCGAGTACGAACTAAAAAAAAGCGGGGGCCTGGTTGTGGAACAGATCATCCGCCCGACGGGACTCACGGATCCGGAGATCGTGGTCAAGCCCGCCAAAGGACAGGTCGATGATCTCCTGCACGAAATCCGGCAGCGGGTCGAATGGAAGGAAAGGGTCCTGGTGACGACCTTGACCAAGCGGATGGCTGAAGAGCTGACCGAATACTACCAGGAGCTGGGGGTCAAGGTGAAATACCTGCACTCGGACATCGACACACTGAAGCGGACCGAGATTATCCGCGACCTTCGCCTGGGGTCCTTCGACGTGCTCATCGGAATTAACCTCCTGAGAGAAGGGCTTGACCTCCCCGAGGTCTCCCTGGTGGCCATTCTGGATGCAGATAAGGAAGGGTTCCTGCGCTCGGAACGTTCCCTGATCCAAACGATCGGCAGAGCCGCGCGCAACGTGCGGGGGCAGGTGATCATGTACTGCGATCAAATGACCAAGTCCTTGGAAAAAGCACTGGGGGAGACCAACCGCCGACGGGAAATCCAGCGGCAGTTCAACGAGGACAACGGTATCACTCCGGAGACGGTGGTCAAATCCATCGCCGAATTACTGACCACGATTTACGAGGCCGATTACGTCACCGTACCCGTGGTCTCGGAAGAAACTTCGGAATACATTTCCCCGGAGGAACTTCCCAGAAAACTGAAAAAGCTCCATCAGGAAATGAAGCGAGCCGCTGCCCGGTATGACTTCGAAAAAGCTGCGGAGTTGCGTGACCAGATCCATACGCTGCAGGCGTGTAACCTCGAAATCCCCGTCCCCGCCGGCAACGGCAAACGCAAACGGCGATGACGACGGAGGCGACGATAACAAGATCTTACGGGAGGAGGGGCGATCCCCCCTCGGGCGACTTAGATTTTTGCCCGTAAGTTATCACATGGCCCTTCCGACAATGAATGGGATCTAGATGTTACACGATAGAACATCCGAGCAAAAATGTACTGGAGCCCGAGGGGGACGCCCCTCCTCACTCGGAGCCCACGAAGAGACAGCCAGGTGAAAACGGAGACTTTGCTGGAACAGGTGGAGCAATTTCCCCAATCGCCCGGCGTCTACCTGATGAAGAACCGGACCGCCAAGGTCGTTTACGTGGGCAAGGCCAAGAATCTCAGGGCCCGGGTGCGCTCCTACTTCCGGGCCTCGGGGGACGGCCGCATGCAGATCCGCTTCTTACTTCCCGTGGTCACGTCGATCGACTTCGTGGTGACGGACACCGAGAAAGAGGCCCTGCTCCTGGAAAATAACCTGATTAAAGAACACCGTCCCAAGTACAATATCAATTTCCGGGATGACAAAGACTACGTCAGCATCAAATTGAACGTGAAGGGGCACTACCCTCGCCTGACGATCGTGCGCCGCCCCCAGAAGGACGAGAATCTCTACTTCGGCCCCTACTCCTCGGCCTATTCGGCCCGGGAAACCCTGCGCTTCATCCAACGCAATTTCCCACTGCGTTCCTGCACAGATAATATTTTCCGGAACCGCACCCGTCCCTGTCTTTACTATGAGATCAAAGAGTGTGTGGGGCCCTGCCTACCGGGTCTGACAACGGACGAAGAGTACCAGGATCTCGTGAAGCAGGTCACCCTATTCCTTCAGGGCCGCAAGGAAGAGCTGGTCCGAGAACTCAAGGACAAGATGCAGACGGCCTCGGAAAAACTCGCATTCGAGGAAGCCGGGCACTACTACCGCAAGGTCCAGGCGATTGAGCAGACCGTGGAGCCGCAAAAAATCATCTCTTACCACTTCCGGGATCAGGACGTCTTCGGCTATTACCGGAAGGACGGCGAAGTCGTCGTGGAGCGTCTTCTGGTGCGCAGGGGAAAATTAACCGAAGCCAAATCGTTTCTCTACACGAACCAGGTCCTTCCGGACCCCGAGATCCTGGATTCTTGCCTGGAGCAGCACTACCTGGGGGAGAGTTTCATTCCTCAGGAGATCCTGCTCCCATTCCCCGTCGACGGAACTGCAGCGCTGGCCGAAATTCTCCATGAGCGCAGGTCCAGGCCTGTGGAAATCCTGGTCCCCCGGCGCGGCCAGCGGCGCAACCTGATCCACATGGCGAACAAGAATGCCGAGCTGGCGCTCCAGCAGGCCCACAACCGGGAGGAAAAGCGCCTTGCTGTCCTCGCCCAGATCCAGACCAAGCTCCACCTGCGAAACCTGCCTCACCGGATCGAGTGCTTCGACATCTCCAATATCATGGGGAAAGAAGCGGTGGGCTCCATGGTCTCTTTTGTGGATGGAGAGCCCGACAAAACCCGCTATCGTCACTTCCGAATCCGCACCCTATCCACACCCAATGACTATGCCATGATGCGGGAGATTCTGGAGCGCCGCTACCGCAAGGCCATCGAGGAAACGGACCTTCCGAACCTGATCCTGATTGACGGAGGCAAGGGACAACTCGGTATTGCCCAGGACATTCTGCGGGAGCTTGGAATCGGTGAGCCTGACCTGGCCGGCATCGCCAAGAGTCGCCTCCAGGACGTGCCGGAAGGAAAAGGGAAAGTCTGGAGCGCAGAGAAATTCTACCTTCCCGGCCGCAAGAATCCGGTCCTCCTGCCCACGAATTCGGAAGCCCTCTTGCTTTTACAACGGGCGCGAGACGAAGCCCACCGGTTCGCGATCACCTACCACAAGAAGCTGCGCGGGAAGGAGCGTCTGCGCTCTCCGCTGGAGGATATCCCCGGTATCGGCCGCAAGCGAAAGCGCGATCTCCTGAACACCTTCGGTAGCTTGCAAGGGCTCCAGGAAGCAACTCCGGAGGAGATTGCCCGGGTGCCGGGGATCGGACAATCACTGGCATGGGAAATCCATGCCCGCCTGCACGCGATCGGAATCGAAGAATCGGAGAAAGATGCTCCCCGGGAAAGTGCAGCTGGAGGCGGGTCGGGTAGGCGTGGAGATCATGGAGGTCCTGGACGAAAGCGATACCAGACAAGGGGAAATGGGATGGAGATTTGCGTCACCGAAGTAAAGAAAAAGCTGGAGCAAGGGGATGACTTCGTGCTGCTTGACGTACGCGAACCCGAAGAGATAGCCATCGCTCGCATCGATGGGGCGATTCACATTCCCATGGGAGACATTGCGGATAGGGTTCATGAACTGAATCCGGGCAAGGAGATCGTCGTTTTTTGCCATCTTGGAATACGCTCGGAGAAAGTCAGGAAATTCCTGTTTTCGCTGAACTATTCCAGGGTGAGGAATATGACGGGAGGGATCGATGCCTGGTCTCGGGAAGTGGATCCTTCCGTTCCCGTTTACTAAATCGATTCTTTTGCAGCTGGGAGGAAAAGCAGGCAACCCTCGGGAAGCGGGTTCTCCTGTTCACCGGAATGACCACCGAGACCTGCGTGGAATCCACAGGGCGGGACGCTTTTTCCCGCGACTATGAAATCATTTTTTAACGAAGACCGCGGACGAACTCTTCGGCCAGAGAAACCTCCTCCGGGCTCCCGATGATCACGGGAATTCTTTGGTGGAGGCTCTCCGGGACAATGTCCAGTATCCTCTCGGTTCCCGTGATCGCTCGTCCCCCAGCGTGTTCCGCGATGAAAGCCATGGGGGCAACCTCGTAGAGAAGCCTCAGCTTCCCCGCCGGGTTCTTCGAATCGGCTTTTTCGCCGGGATACAGGAACACTCCTCCCGTGAGGAGGGTACGATGGAAATCCGCCACCAGAGAGCCCACGTAGCGGGCGGAGTAGGGCCTTCCGCCGGCGGGATCGTGGGCCTTCAGGTAATCGATGAACCGGCGCATCTCGGGATGCCATTTGTGATAATTTCCCTCGTTGGCGCTGTACGTGTTGCCCCTGGCCGGAATCCGCAGATTTTCGTGAGAGAGGAGAAATTCCCCGATCCCTGGGTCAAGCGTAAAACCGTTGACGCCGTTGCCCGAAGTGTAAACAAGAACCGTGCTCGATCCGTAAATCACATAGCCTGCCGCAATCTGCTCCGAGCCCCTGCGCAATAGATCCTGCAGGTTCCCCCGAACGCCCTCGGTAACCCGGCGATAAACGGAAAAGATGGAGCCGATCGTTCCGTTTACATCGATGTTCGATGAACCATCCAGGGGGTCGAACAGGAACACATATTTCGCCTGCATGTATCCCTCGGGCAAATACAGGGGTTCCTCCATCTCCTCGGAAGCCAGAGTTGAGACCAAGCCGCTCAATTCGAAGGCCGAAACGAAAACCTGATTGGCGTACTGATCGAGTTTTTGTACCTGTTCACCGTGGATGTTCATTTCCCCCGTCAAGCCTAGAATGTCGACCAAGCCGGCCCGGGTCGTAGCCCGGGAAATCATTTTGGCAGCCAAACCGATCTGTGCCAGCAGAGTGGTGAACTCCCCCGTCGCTTCCGGGTGTCCCCTCTGCTCTTCGATGATGTACCGGGTCAGGGTGATCCCCCTGCGGCTCATGTGGTTTTCTCCGAAAAAGAAGCCTTATCCGGCACGGAATCGGGGCAAGACTCTGGTTGCTATTTGATCAACCTGAGGTGCCCCCGGGCGGATTTTCCCGGCAGGGTTCGGCGTTTCCGCTTGCCCCCGGCCAATACCTTCAGAGCCGGCCCCGACTTCTGAACTTCGACTTGAGGATTCAAAGAGAGTACGGAATCCGGCTCCCGCAGGATTTCCCGCTGAACCTCGACAGGGACATGGCTCGTCCATACAACGCCTTTGAACGTATGCGGGTTGTAAGCTCCCCAGAGGGAGGAAAAAGGAATAAAGCAGGAAAACGGGCGGCTATTGAACGATAGGGTTGCTGAAATTCCTTCGGGAGTTACCTGGACGGAGGTGGGAAATCTCAGATTCACAATGAGCTTGAGCCCGGGATCGTCCTTATGGACGGGGGGAACCTGGACATTTTCCTGGCGGGCATCGAGGCAGAGCATCACATCCCCCTCGGATAGGAGCTGAGTGACAATTTCCTCTTTGCTGCTGGAAGAGGTTTCTCCTGCCACGGATTGTTCTCCCGAACCTTACACGCCGGCACCCCTCGGACACTTTCCGGATTCGGAGCACACCCAATATATCCATTTCTCGTGCGGGGTTCAATCCCTAGATTTTCACCCTCCTCTG
>DATEAK010000325.1:0-6985 GCA_035288405.1 bacterium
CAGACGTTCAGGCAGGCCCCGCAGCGCACGCAGGTCAGGATGTCCGCAAAGGGACCTCCCAAAATCGAGGAGCGCCCATTGTCCAGGATGATGAGATGGAACTCCTGCGGTCCCCGGGTTTCGTCAAGCCTCCGGGGTGGGCTTAGAAGAGAGACATACGTAGTCAAACGCTGACCTGTCGCGCTTGGCACCAGGACATTCAGGAGCACTTCCAGATCCGCAAGACGCGGGACCACTTTCTCCATTCCCAGAATGCTAACCAAAATGGGAGGAAGAAAGGAGGTGAGCCTGCCGTTTCCTTCGTTCGTAACAAGCACCAGGGTTCCAGTTTCTGCTACGGCAAAGTTTGCCCCGGTGATCCCCATGGGTGCCGCCAGGAACTTCCCGCGCAGTTCCTTTCGTGCCACCGCCATGATCGGCTTCACCTCGGCCGGAATGGGAGTGCCGAAATGGCGGGAAAAGATCTCAGCCACCTGCTCCTTGTTTTTATGAAAAGCCGGAGCAATCAAGTGAGAGGGAGTTTCCCCGGCCAGTTGCACAATGTACTCTCCAAGGTCCGTCTCGACCGGTTGGATTCCGTTTCGTTCGAGGCTCTTATTCAGTTGAATTTCCTCGGTCACCATGGATTTGGTCTTGACCAAATTGCGCACTCCGCGGCGGCGGGCTAAATCGATGACATATTGACTGGCCTCCTGCGCATCGCGGGCCCAAAAGACCTGCCCGCCCCGCTGCAAGACCTTGCGCTCCAGAGCCTCCAGGTACTCGTCCAAGTGAGCAAGAGTATGGAGACGAAGCTGCCGAGCTTGCTCCCTCATCTCCTCCCACCCCTTCATTCGAGGCATGATCTTGGAGCGGTGATCCCGCAAGCGGGAGGTGGCAAAATCAATGGCGTGTTGCAGTTGAGAGTCGGGAATGGCCCGCTCGGAGCGCCGGAGGAGATCGGAGATACGATTAGCCACGGGTCTCCCCCCGGGGAATCCCATCGCACCCGGCCAGAATCTGGGCCAGGTGAACCGTGCGGATCGATTTGTTTCGTCGGCTCAGGCGCCCGCTCAGATGCGTGAGGCAGCCCATATCGCAGGCCGTCAGAGTTGTGGCGCCGCAGCGTTCCAGGTAGGCGATTTTCTCGTCGGCGATGGCCTCGGAGATGGAACCCAGTTTGACGGCGAACGTGCCCCCGAAGCCGCAGCACTGCTCCGAGCGCTCCAGGGTCACCAACTCCAGATCCTTCACCCCTTGGAGAAGTTGCCGCGGCTGCTCCCGAACCCCCAGTCCTCGCAACAAATGGCAGGAGTCGTGGTAGGCCACTTTGCCCGGGTACCGCGCTCCCAGATCGCTCACACCCAGCTGGTCCACCAGAAACTGAGAAAACTCGAAAACCCGGTGGGAAAGGGCCCGAGCTCTGTTCTCCCAGACAGGATCTCCCGCGAACAGCTTGGGATAATATTCTTTGACCATGCACGCGCAGGAGCCCGAGGGAGCCACGATGACTCCGCTGTCCTCAAAGACCTCGATGAAATGGCGGGCCAGGCGAGCCGCATCCCGGTGAAAGCCGCTGTTGTAGGCCGGCTGGCCGCAGCAGGTCTGCCGGGGAGAAAAGTCCACGGCAACTCCCAATCGCTCCAGGACCTGGGTGGCGGCCAAACCCACATCGGGAAACAGCAAATCCACCAGGCAGGTGACGAACAGGGAAACCCGCTCCACTTTTGCTTTAGGTTGTCCGAAGGATCGGCCTTCCATGATGTCCCGATCATAGCACAGTGCCGGGGATGGTTACACTTCCCGAACTCCCCGATCCCGTCCGGGATTTTTGCTTACCAAAAGAATGCTGTGGTATCCTGTGAGCATGAAAACCCGGCAGCAAGCTTTGGACCTGCTCTACACCCACACAAAAACTCCGAATCTGCGCAAGCACGCTCTGGCCGTAGAGGCCGCCATGCGGGCCTATGCTCGTAAGTACGGAGAAAACGAAGAACTGTGGGGAATCACGGGCCTCCTGCACGACCTCGACTACGAACAAAACCCCACCCCGGACAAGCATCCTTTGGTGGGGATTGGGATTCTGCAGGAGCAAGGCTATCCGGAGGAAGTGATTTACGCCATCAAGTCCCACGCCGAGTATCTGGGAGTCCCCCGCCGGAGCCCCATGGACAAAACTCTTTTTGCCGTCGATGAGCTGGCAGGCTTTATTGTTGCCGTGGCGCTCGTTAAGCCGCGCAAGAGCCTGGCGGAAGTGGATCCCCCTTCGGTGCGCAAGAAGCTGAAAGACAAAGCATTTGCGCGTTCCGTGAATCGGGACGATATTATTCAAGGGGCCGCGGATCTCGAAGTCGATTTAGACGAACACATTGCCTTCGTCATCCAGGCCATGAGCGAGATTGCCGGGGATCTGGGACTGGCCCCCCAGAATTCCCTGTAACCGCAAAAAATCGTTGAAATTAAGGGAGTGGCTGTATTATCATCGAGCTTATCCCGAGCCTCTGAGAGGCGGATTGCACCCTCCTCAAACGGTGCAAAGGTTCCAAGGCGTGTGGCGTGACACCTTTGCACGACAAGACCTACGAATCTCCGGGGGCGGGATGAATCCAGAACCAAATTGACCGACCTTCAGCACATGGCAACTTCACTCCGTGCTTCCTAGGCGAGCTTCGACCAAAGGAGGAGAGAGTGATAGGAAGCAAGATCAAAATTGCAATTGTCGGGGTAGGCAATTGCGCCAGCGCACTTATCCAGGGCATTGAATACTACCGGAATGGAAACCCCCAGGAAGCGGTGGGGCTTATGCACCGCGAGATCGGAGACTACCGACCCGAGGACATCGAGGTTGTGGCTGCCTTCGACATCGACCAGCGCAAGGTCAGCCGGGACCTAAGCGAGGCCATCTTCGCTCCTCCCAACTGCACCAAGGTTTTCTTCCCTCAGGTCCCCCACAAAGGGGTCACCGTACAAATGGGGCACATCCTCGACGGGTATTCCGATCACATGAAGGAGTTCCCCCGGGATCAGGTTTTCGTACCTTCCGACATGCCGCCCTGCGATGTCGTTTCCGAATTAAAGAAAAGCGGTGCGGAGATTTTGGTCAACTATCTCCCCGTGGGATCCGAACAAGCAGCGCGGTTTTACGCGGAATGCTGCCTGCAAGCCCGGCTCGCCCTGATTAACTGCATTCCCGTCTTTATCGCATCAAACTCTCAATGGGAGGCCCGCTTCCGGGAAGCCGGCCTTCCCATCGTGGGGGATGACGTCAAGTCTCAGCTCGGAGCCACAATCACCCACCGAGTCCTGACCAAGCTCTTCTCGGATCGCGGCGTGAAAATAGACCGCACTTACCAGCTCAACACGGGGGGCAACACGGATTTTCTGAACATGCTGAACCGCAGCCGCCTGAAGTCCAAAAAGGTCTCCAAGACCGAGGCGGTTCAATCCCAGCTTGAAATCCCCCTCGATGCCCAGAACATCCACATCGGGCCCAGCGATTACGTCCCCTGGCAAAAGGACAACAAGGTCGCCTTCATCCGCATGGAGGGGCGAATCTTCGGGGACATCCCGATCGAGCTCGAGCTGCGGCTCTCCGTGGAGGATTCTCCCAACAGCGGTGGTGTGACCATTGACGCGATCCGTTGCTGCAAGCTGGCCCTGAACCGTGGAATCGCCGGTGCTCTTCAGGGGGTTTCCTCGTATTTCATGAAGCACCCTCCCCGGCAGTTCAGCGATGAACAGGCACGCGACAAGGTCGAACGCTTCATCTCCGGGCAAAGCGAATCTCTTTAGCCGGCTTCACAAGGAATCCCCGCTGATACTCAAGTCAAGTTCTCACTTAACCCTTTTTACCTGAAGGCCGTGATGGACGATTTTTGCCGGAAGCACCCGGACTCCGTGCGATTCGGCAAGTGCCTGTAGCCTCATCCGTTGCTCCGGGTCAATGATCATGGCCAGGCATCCGCCACCTCCCGCACCGCACACCCTGGCTCCCATCGCACCCTGACGGCGCGCTTCCTGAATCCAGCGGTCGATGGCCGGAGTTGTCATGGCGGGCAACATGCGCTTGCGCGTTTTCCAATCCTGCTCAAGTCCCCGGGCAATGTCTCGGATGCTTTCCCGTTCGAAGGCCTCTTTCATGACAGCCGCGTTGTCCCGGAGCTCATGGAAAAAGCGGTTCACTCCGCGGTCCCGGTCAAAATAACGCCGGAACAGCTCCCAGTTGTTGGCTCCGGAGAAACGCGGTTTGCCCATATAGACCAGGAACAGATGTTTCTCCAGTTCCTTCAGGAAGGAACGGCTGGAGAGTGGACTGCGCTTCACTCCACCGGCAGTATACTCAATGAGGCTTGCCCCTCCGTAGACAGCCGCGATGTAGTCCTGGTAGCCCGTGGGAACGTGGATGGCCTGGGTCTCGATCCTCTTGGCGTATTCGATCAGGGCTCCGCGATTGGAAAACCGCTCCCCTTTCAAAGCGGTGAGTGCGGCAGTGGCGGCAATCGTGAGAGCCGAGGAGCCTCCGGTTCCTGCGCCTGCGGGGGCGGCACAGTCGGTAACCATCTCGCACCCCGGCAGAGGATCGAAGGAACGGATCAGACGACCCATCAATTCCTGGAAGGGCGCGCCCTTCCAGGTAACGGAGCGCGAGGAAACCCAGGAGGCCTTCACGCTCTGATCCCGGGAGATCCAACGGATCCTCCGACCCGGGCGCAGCTTCAGCGTGACCTTTGCCTTGAGATCGATGGCCAAATTGATCGTGTAGCAGGGCTCAACGAAGAGATAGAGAGGAGGAATATCCAGAGTTCCGCCCGCAAAGTCGATGCGGGTTGGTGCAGAGGCGTGGATCATTGTCCCTCCATTTTCAGTGGAGACAGCAAGGTACGATGAATGACGGGGCCATAGTACTGATCCAACCTCTTTCCTGTCAATCTCCTCTGCACGTTACAGCGAGGTGGTATCTTCGGGAAAAGTTCGACCGACGCGTGACTTCGAAATCGAAGACCCCCAAAAACGAAGAGGCCCTGCGGTTTCTCACAACCGCAGGGCTTCTTCCAGTGTTTCGATCGGGCGAGACTTACTTGCCGCCGACGGCTGCTTTTACCAGCGGCTCCAGTTCGCCTCTCTCGTGCATTTCGTGGACGATATCGCAACCCCCGATGAATTCCCCGTTGATGAACACCTGAGGAATCGTGGGCCAGTTCGTGTGCTCCTTGACGGCCTCGCGGATTTCGGGATCCGCCAGCACGTCAACGGTCTGAAAGGGAACCCCCAAGGATTGAAACAGACCGATTGTCGCAGCGGAAAAACCGCACATGGGCATTTCCTTGGTCCCTTTGATGTAGAGCAGGATCTTGTTCCCCTCCACATCCGCCTTGATCCTCTCCATCACGTCACTTGCCATGTTGATCCCCTCTTCAAGAGTGTTGATTTCTGATGAGAGTGATTCCCTGCGCGAAAGTCAGGGAGCACTTCGCCACGCCTCCGGGGTGAAGGTTTTGATTGCCAGTGCATGGATGGCATCCCCATCCAAAACTTTCCCGAGAGCCTTGTAAACCATCTGGTGCTGCTGTATCAGCCTTTTGCCCTCAAACTCGGGAGAGACCACGATTACTTGAAAATGATCCCCGCCTCCGGTCATGTCCCCGACTTCCACCGTAGAATTGGCGATTTCCCTCTCCAAGATCCCCTGAATTTCCTCCAGGCTGATCCTCCCCTTCCCCACCTTTTCCTGATGCGGATGCTTACATTCCATCTGGATTCCTTATAATCGTCAAGACCTTCCATTCACATTTCCCGCCCCACTGCTGCAAGGGTTATGAGCCCTTCCCATTCGGGCTCCCCGGGTCATGTGATTATATCGGGGGGATCCGTTTAGGGCAAGCCCGCTCTGGGGATCGAAAGCCATTGACAGGAAACAGCCCGGCTGGTAATAGTTCGGTGCGCAGAGTTGTCCGGTATTTGTCAGGGGGAAAATCAACGACAATGCGAGAAAGCACAAGGGAAAAGGTGGCCCTGGTCTCCTTGGGATGTCCCAAGAACCTGGTCGATTCCGAGATCATGCTGGCTAAACTCTCCGAGGCGGGCTACGAGCTCACGCCCAGAGCAGAGGAGGCCCAGCTGGTCATCGTGAACACCTGCGGCTTCATCGAGTCGGCCAAGAAGGAGTCTATCGACGCTATTTTGCAAGTTTCCAAGCTCAAGGAATCGGGAGCCTGCCGAAAGGTCGTGGTGACCGGCTGCCTCTCCCAACGATACAAGGGAGAACTGTCTCGGGAACTTCCCGAAGTGGATCTCTTCCTGGGAACGAACGAGTACGACAGAATCACCGAACTGGTGGGCAACGGGAACGGCCGGCGCGAGGTTTTCTCTCATCACTTGATCGCTTACGAGAAACCTCTGGCCCGAGTTCTGGCCACCCCATCCTACACGGCTTACTTGAAGATCGCCGAGGGTTGTTCCCGGCCCTGCACGTTCTGCGTCATCCCCCAAATCCGGGGGCGCTTTCGAAGCCGCCCATCCGCTGCGATCCTCGAGGAAGCGCAGAAACTTACGGCACAGGGAGTGCGGGAGATCAACTTGATCGCCCAGGACATCAACTACTACGGGAAAGACGTGCAGGGGGAGATTGACCTGCCGAAGCTCCTGGAAAAACTCAATCAGATCGAAGGCCTGCAGTGGATCCGGGTTCTCTATAACTATCCTCTGGGAATGGATGATCCCCTGCTGGAAGCTTACGCCTCCCTCGACAAAGTCTGCAAGTACGTGGACGTTCCCCTTCAGCACATCAGCGACCGGATCCTGGCCGGAATGCGCCGCGGGATCACCCGGGAGGGAACTTACCGGCTCATTGAGCGAATCCGGGAGAAAATTCCGGGAGTTGTTCTGCGCACCACGTTTATTGTGGGATTTCCCGGGGAGACCGAGGAGGACTTCGAGGATCTCATGGAGTTCGTCCGTCAGAGCGCATTCCACCACCTGGGCGTGTTTACCTACTCCCAGGAAGAGG
>DATEAK010000326.1:0-3728 GCA_035288405.1 bacterium
CTTGATATCGCTCAGGGCCGCTCCCAACGCAGAGAAGACTGCGGCCGTTTCCGGAACCACGACCTCTCCAACACCGAGGGCGCTTCCGTAAAGCGCGCAGTGGGCCGGGGCCGCGCCCCCGTACGCGAACAAAATAAACTCTCTGGGATCATATCCGCTCTCCACAGTCACCTTGCGAATCAGGTCGCTCATCTTGGCGGTCACGACTTCGTAAATCCCCTCCGCCGCCCGCAAGAGATCCAGTCCCAAAGGTTCCGCCACCCGCGTGCGAATGGCTTTTTCCGAGAGTTCCTTTTTTAAACGTTTCCGTCCGCCGAAAAAGTAGTCGGGATCCAAAATTCCCAAAGCCACCAGTGCGTCGGTCACCGTGGGCTCTTGTCCCCCTTGATCGTAACAAGCAGGACCCGGATCAGCGCCCGCGCTCTGGGGACCCACCAGGAGTCTGCGACCGTCCGTCCAGGCGATGCTTCCCCCACCCGCCCCGATGGCGACGACTCGCACCATGGGAACCTGCAGCGGGATTCCCTGGCTCACAAAGGGCACTTTGTCATACTCATATTCGCCCCGAGAGATCACGCCCACGTCGAAGCTCGTTCCCCCCATGTCGGTGGTAAGAATATTTTGGTAGCCCAGTATCTCTCCCAGAAATTTCGCAGCCACCAAGCCTCCCACGGGACCCGAGTTCACGGTGGCGACGGATTCCCGTTCAATGTGACGAGGGAGAGTCACCCCACCGGCGCTGGTCATAAGCTGCACCGGATGTTGCAGACCCCGCTGGGAAAGATCCTGCTGCAGTGTGTTGATGTATTTGCGCATGACCGGCGCTACATAGGCATTTACGGTGGTGGTCACCACGCGCTCGAACTCTCCCATGAGAGGCGAGATTTCCGAGGATAGGTTCACATTGAAACCGGGGCGCAGGTTATGGATGATCTGCTTGATCCTGCGCTCGTGGCTCGAGTTGACGAAAGACCACATCAGACAAACGGCCAGGCTGTCCACCCCCAGATTGAGCAGTTCGCGAACGGACTCGGCCACTTCTTCATCATCCAGAGGGGCCAGAACCTGGCCATCGACTCCGACCCGTTCCGACACGCCCCGGATGAGCTCCGCAGGGACAAGGGGCTCCGGGCGGTCCGTATGGACGAAGTCCATCGCCTCCGTAGGCGGAATCCCCATGGTTCTCCCCATGGGTCCCCGCGTCATGAGGATGGTATCTTCAAATCCTTTCGTCATCAGCAGACCCACTTTGGCGCCGCGCCTCTGGATCAACGCGTTGGTGGCCACCGTCGTGCCATGGGCAAACCGGTCGGTTTGTTTCAGGACATCTCCAACGGCAACGTCCAAGCGCTGAGCCAGATTTTCCAAGGCCCCGCTTACGCCCCGGGCCGGATTGTCCGGAGTGGAAAAGGCCTTTTCGAACGTGATGGTACCCTTGCTGTCGATCGATACGATGTCGGTAAAAGTGCCTCCCGAATCAACTCCGATATGATAGGCCATAGTGAGCTTTATCCTTTGTTACGAAACTTTTTTCAATCACCTGTTTTCGTGGTAGCGAGAAAACTATTCCGGAGAGCAGAACATCCGAACCGTTTCTCTTGACTCCCCACTGCGCATTTGGCACACTCAGTGGTGGTTAGAATACCACAGGTTTGGACCGCCAAGAAGGTGAAAACAACCAGCGAGGAAAGCTCCTTTATGCCGACGCAGCCTTCCCGAACATTGGAAACTTTTCCCAATCCGAATCCGGGACGAGATTACGAGATCTCCATGGAATGCCCCGAGTTCACGTGCCTGTGTCCGAAAACCGGACAGCCCGATTTTGCCACGATCCGGATCCGCTATATTCCCGACAAAATCTGCATTGAACTCAAGTCCCTCAAGTTTTATCTCTGGTCGTTCCGCAGCGAGGGGGCCTTCCACGAAGCGGTGACCAACCGCATACTGGATGACCTGGTGGCTGCCTGCCGGCCCCGCTCCATGAGAGTGGAAGCGGACTTCAACGTCCGCGGAGGAATCCACACCGTTGTGACCGCGACCTACGAAGCACTCCGCTGAACCCTTCGGATTCTCTCCACCGGATCTTCTGCGCTTTTTCCTCTACGCTTTTGCGAATGGATAGTGGAATGTGATCGTTTCTCGACATCCGATCCGTCTCAGGAACCGTACGGTGAGGTCGGTTTCCTCCTCGGCCCACTTGTGATCGGGAAGCCCCTCCTCCATCGTAATGCTCCCCCCGGCAATCCGGCCGTGTCCTCCGGCGCTCCCCTTATTCTTGACAAGCTGCAAAAGAACCTGATCGGCATGCGGGCGAGGGTTCCTGGTCCGCAGAGAGATGAAGAGATGGTTGCCAAAGCGTCCCGTACAGATGACCCATTTGACGCCTTCATGGGTTAACAAGAGATCGGCAATCTGCGCAGGAACATCCGGAGCGGGAATGTTTCCCAGATGAACTCCCATGACTTCGCCGAATGTGAAAGTCTGGCGCAGCGCTTTCGATAGTATAAAAAAGAAGGATGGATGGCGAACCGGATGTTGAATCTCTCCCAGCCGGCGATAATCACAATGGGGAAAGAGGGCGACATACGCCTGGATGTCACGGCTGGCGGCACCGCCTGCGAGATTCTGAGTTTCCGAGCCGATGGCATAGACTAGGGCGGTCGCGATTCGGGCGGGAATCGACAGCCCCGAAGCCAGCAGTGACTCGGCGAGAATCGTCGCCGTAGCCCCGTAACTCTCTTGCACAAAGGCAGCTGCAGCCCGGACTTTCCGAGTCTCGCGGTGATGATCAATGACCAGGGTAACCTCCCTGCCCTTGGGAAGGCAGTGATTCGTAAATGAGGGTTGAGCGTCCACGAGGGCGATGTGCTTGTGGCCAGCGAAATCCCGGTCCATCGCCGGACCCAGGGGGATTCTGAGGACGCTCGCCATGGTTTGGTTCTCGGCTCTGCCGATAAACCCACCGTAAACGATCCGTGACCGGATCCCCGCCAGTTCCCGGGCCAGGTGCATCAAGGCGAAAGCACTCGCCATGGCATCCGGGTCCGGAAAATTATGGGTCACAATGAGGAGAGGAGAAATTTCTTTGCCCCGGTTCACAAAAAAATCAACGAGACGGTCGCTTCGTTCCGGCTTATGGTTCATTCTGTGCCCGGCCCGCGACCACCTTGCCGCCACCCATTCCATCCGATAGCATTGCTGTCGTCCTCTCCGGCAGAAACCAGAGCATAAAATGGGGGATTTTGTGCCAACCTTTAAGTCCGTTTCCCGTCGGCACTGCCATCCTATCATGTTTGCGGCGAGTTCCGCATCCAGGATCCAGAGGAAACGGGTCCCAAGTCCAGTTCAGGTGAAGCCGTGATTCCCCAGTGGGCCTGGGAGCTCATTGAGCCCTATCTCCGTAAGAACCTCTCGAATCGCGGCGTGGACCGCCCGACGAACAGGCAAATTTGGGAGGAGTTCGCGAAACACTGGCCCGCGATGGTTGCAACCCTCCTGGTGCAGGAGCCTTGGATGGGCACGGTGCGGTTTAAACGGCTGGCCCGCCTTTCCTTCGAAGAGATGGCACCGTTTCTGGAAGACCCGGAACGCTACATCTACGATCGGTTTGGCGGCGGAAAATTCAAGATGAACCTTCATCATGGAATGCACTTCATCAATACCAAGAACTTCAAACCCGAGGGTCCTCCCCTCTGGAAGGACCTGCCGGAATTACCCGAGGAGTGAAC
>DATEAK010000327.1:0-3109 GCA_035288405.1 bacterium
AAACGTCCCGGATCACGCCCACCTCGTTGATGTTCCCCCGACCCATCTCGAAGAACTGCGGCGCCTGGCGACTCAATTTTCCGGGGAAGAACTGCATTTGTTCCACCGCCTCCTCTCCCAGGCAGAGATGGAGATGCGCCGATCCAGCGACCCCCTCCTCCATCTGGAAGTGGGCCTCCTACGCCTGATCCAGGTAAAGCCCCTGGCTTCCCTGGATGAGTTGGTGGAGCGTCTCGACCGCATGGAAGAACGATTAAGGGGCGGCGCACCAGCGCCCAAGGAACAACCTGCAGGCAAGGATCGTCCAAGCGAACCCCTGAGTCCTCCGGCACGCTCCGGCAAGCCGGTGCAAGGTTCCGCTCTTCCTCAACCGCGCGAGGATTCCGCCGAGAAATTAAACCCGCAAGCAGCGGCAGCACTTCCTTTGCCGGATCTCTGGCGGCAAATTATGAGCCGGGCAGTCGCACGCAAGCCATTGCTGGAGACTTATCTTGAACTGGGAACTCTTCTGGAAAAGGAAGAGCATTTCCTGACGGTGGGCTACGCCAAATCGGACACCTTACACCGGGAAAAAATTCACGAAGGAGAGAACCGCAAGATACTCGAAGAGGCGGCCTCCGAGATACTGGGTCAGCGCATTCAACTGCGGCTGCAGGATCTCTCGTCCCCCACTCCGCCTCAGGTCGCCACTCCTCCAAAGCCGACGGAGGAGGCCAAGAAAGAGACGGGAAACCATCGAGCGACCGACATTGTTCAGGAAGCTCTGGAACTATTTAACGGTACCATTGTTCTATAGCAGGAGCGGCGGCTTCC
Source organism: bacterium (assembly GCA_035288405.1). Taxonomy (GTDB): domain Bacteria; phylum JACPSX01; class JACPSX01; order JACPSX01; family JACPSX01; genus JACPSX01. Next base: position 814 of record DATEAK010000327.1, read on the forward strand.
CTCGAAAGCCGCTGCAATCTCTGCTGGAGGAATGCGAATGTCCAAGATGCTTGGCAACTTGATGAAGCAGGCTCAAAAGATGCAAGAACAAGTGGCCCAACTCCAGAAGGAGTTGGCGAACAGGACCGTAGAGGCCACAGCCGGCGGCGGGATGGTCAAGGTGGTCGCCAACGGCAACCAGCAGGTGATCTCCGTAAAAATCGATCCCACCGTCGTAGATCCGGCCGAGATCGAAATGCTTGAGGATCTGGTTGTAGCCGCAGTGAACGAGGCCTTGCGGAAGGCTCAGGAGATGACTGCCGCAGAAGTCTCCAGGCTCACCGGAGGGATGAAGATTCCGGGGCTGTTCGGCGCCTAGAGAACGAATAAGCATCATGATCGGTCCCAAGTCCCTCGACAACCTGGCCCAGGAACTCCTCAGGCTCCCGGGAGTCGGCCCCAAGACCGCCCAGCGTCTGGCCTTTCATTTGCTCAAGCGCCCCAAGGCGGAGGCGGAAGCACTGGCCCAGGCCATTGTGAATCTCAAGGAAAAAGTAATCCACTGCTCTGTGTGTTGCGGGATCACCGAACAAGATCCCTGCCCCATCTGCAGAAACCCGGAGCGGAATCCGGCTCTCATCTGCGTCGTGGAAGAGCCCAACGACCTTTTCGCTCTGGAAAAGTCCGGTGAATTTCGAGGGAAATACCACGTTCTGATGGGTGCCCTTTCTCCTCTGGACGGGATCGGCCCGCAAGACCTGCGCATCGACCCTCTCCTGAACCGCCTCCGCAGCGGCGGGGTGGAGGAAGTCATCATCGCCACGAACCCAAACATGGAAGGGGAAGCGACCGCCCTTTATCTCGCCAAGCTCATCAAGCCCCTCGGCATCAAAGTGACCCGGATCGCCCGCGGTCTTCCCATGGGAGGCGACCTGGCATATGCCGACGAAGTCACACTGGCCAAGTCTCTGCAAGGGCGCCGGGAAATCTAAATTCATAGACGCCATTCTCATTTCCCCAGAATTCATCGAACTCTAGCGCCCTTCCAACTATTTTGCCCTAAGGAAGCGGGCAGCGCGCCGGGCCAAGAAACGAGCATAACGAGGCGCGAGCCTCGAGCCGACTGAGGCGTACTAAGAGAGTACGCCGCAAGGATGGCGAGAGGCGATGAACGAAGTTAGGCGAAGTTAATTGGACCGGCACTAGATCATTCATGGGCCTTGACAGGAAGGTTAGCCGGGCTATAATGCGTCCGGTAATCGGGAAGCAAGTAACCCTTCCCACCCAAGAAAATTAGGGTCGCGAATTGAGTTCCCCGGTAGCTCAGTTGGTAGAGCGGGTGGCTGTTAACCACCATGTCGCTGGTTCGAGTCCGGCCCGGGGAGCCAAAATTTAGAAAGGGGCCTTTTTCAGGCCCCTTTTAAATTTTGTCACCCTGGCTCGGCGAGAACCTTGTTGTGTGGAGCTCCCATGGACAACTGGTGGGTATACATCATCGAGAAGAAAGCGAAATTGTATGTCGGAATTACAACCGATTTAGAAAACAGGATGCGACAACACAAACACCCAGATTCCCCCTATTTTGAGGGGCCTATGGCAAAGAATGACGCAGTCAAACGAGAGAGGATGCTCAAGGGTTGGAGCAGAAAGAAGAAAGCAGAGTTAATTGCTAAAGCCTCCACACAACAAAGGTGAGCTTGCCCTGAACGAAGTGAAGGGAGTCCGGCCCGGGGAGCCAAAATTCAATCCGCCGATTTCGGCGATTCTTATTTAACGCGAGACCCCGTGGGATGATCCTCTCGGGGTCTTGTCATTTCCACTGTATCCACGCCGGTCCCCGCCTTTACCGCCGCGTCCTGGTACATCCACCACGGAACCGTGCTCCCGTCCCGGCCCTATGAGGGCGACGGCCCGGTCTTGGATAGCCCCCTCCGTAGACGATCCCACTGCCCCTAACAGAGCTCCCGTTCGGTCAAACCCGGAAAGACTCGTTGAAACCGGTTGACAAAAAGGCCTGATTTCGTCTATTCGTGATTCCATATATTGAAGCCAGATTTTGTGGCTAGGCCGGATAGGGGCCCATGAGGCTCATCCGGTGCTGGCTTATTCGTCAACCGAAAGACTGAGGCCGTTCAGAAATGGGAGGAGACCCTGTGCGACTGGAGTCAGTGATGGGAGATCGATCTGCCTGTGCGTGGCCGCACGCAGACAGGTGGCTCTCCGTAGATGAGATTGCCGCCTATCTCGGCATAAAACGGGATACGGTCTACAAGTGGATTTCTGAAAAGCAAATGCCGGCGCACCGAATGGGTCGCCT
>DATEAK010000328.1:0-7634 GCA_035288405.1 bacterium
AGGGCGTACGTGGGAGTGCACAGGAGAACGGTAGCTCCGTTGTCCTGGATGGCATTGAGACGTTGGGTTGAATCGAGCCCGCCGCCCGGCAAAACCAAGGCACCTACGAGCCGCGCGCCTTCCATAGCGGACCAGAAGCCGATGAAAGGGCCGAAGGAAAAGGCAAAGTAGATGCGGTCTCCGGGTCCCACCCCGCACCCCGTAAAGATGTAGGCCCAGGCGCTCACGAACCAATCCCAGCTTTCGGCCGTATCGATCCAGCGCAGGGGCTGGCCTGTCGTCCCCGAGGTCTGATGGAAGCGGATGTAGCGCTCCAGTGGATAGGTATGATCGGTCCCGAACAGAGGATAATCCCTTTGATTTTGAGAGAGTTCCGACTTGGTGGTGAAGGGGAGCCGCCGCAGGTCGTCCAGAGTTTGAATCCGCTTCACGTCGACTTTCGCTTGCCGCCATTTCTCCTGGTAGAAGCAGTTCGACCGTACCACTTCATCGAGCAGGGCCTGGAGCTTTTGCTCCTGTACAGAACAGATCTGATCCCGGCTCGCGGTCTCTAACTCTTTATTGGTATACATATAAATGACTCCCTGCGTTTATTCTTCACCACGTGATCCAGGGCTCCCTGGCCGAGGTGTCCATCAGGCACGGGGATCCAAGGAGGTGGAAGTAGTTGCCGGGGTAGGGCAAAACAAAGGCTACTATATGCAGGTGCGGCCGAGACTTCAAGAGGATTTTCATTAGGTTGGCAGGCACTCGAGACGAGTAGAAAATCCGCTCTGAGCAGTACTCTCAAACCACTTGCTTCAGTCTCTTTGTATTCTGGATGACAACCTTCGGATTCGGATTGGGTTTGGGAATAGGGAGTCTCTTTTCTTTCAAGAGGGAAAGGTGTTCTTCCATTCCCCATTTTGCCTTATAAAGGCAATCCTCTATCGAATGCCCGACGCCGGTGAATCCTGAGATGTCGGGAGAATAGAAGGCGAAAAAACTAGGGTCTTCAGTTGCTTCAATGACCAGTGAATACTTCAACTCGATCATTACTGATCCTCCCCTCGCCGTTTCAATCCTGCCGCCCCCCCATCTTTGATCAGCTTGAAGCCATTGCGCTCCAAAAGCCGGATGAGTTCATTGAAAGTCATGGATTTGGTTCCGCCAATTTTGGGTTACTGTGCCAAATCGACTCCTACACCGCGCGAATCCGAGGCGCCGTAGGGTAACCCCATGATCGGGTCAATCAAAATCGCCTGCACATTTCCCATGGAGCTGCTCTCTCGTATGGTATGTCCCATGGCTTCGAGGGCGTGAATGACCTCAGGAGAGAGGGCTCGCTTTTCGGCCAGAATCTCATCAGGCAGCCACTGATGGTGAATCCGGGGAGCGTCCACCGCCTCTCGGATGTTCATGTGGTAATCAATCACGTTCAAGATGACTTGCGCAACGGTCGTGATGATCCGCGAACCACCGGGACTCCCCAGGACCAGAAACAGTTTGCCTTCCCGGAAGACCATCGTCGGAGCCATGCTGCTCAGGGGGATTTTTCCGGGCGCAATGGCATTGGCTTCGTTGCCCACAAGCCCGTAGGCGTTGGGAACACCGGGCTTGGCGCTGAAGTCGTCCATCTCGTTATTGAGAAGAATCCCCGTGCCGGGAACGACGACTCCCGAGCCGAAGGTCGTATTGATGGTTTGCGTAAGGGCGACCGCATTTCCTTCCCGGTCCACGACGGAGAGATGGGTCGTGTTGGAGCTCTCAAAGGAGATCGGATTTCCGAATTTTACTTCCCGACTTGGGGTCGCACGCTCCGGATGGATCTGCTCTCTCAGTGTGGCGGCATAGGATTTGGAGAGAAGACCCGCTAGTGGAATTTTGACAAACGCGGGATCGCCCAGAAACTGGGCACGGTCCGCGTAGGCCCGGCGAAAGGCTTCCACCATCCGGTGGACGGCTGCGGGCGACTTGCGGCCCAGTCTCGCCAGGTCGTAGCCCTCCAAGATGTTTAGGATCTCCATGAGATGAACGCCGCCGGAACTGGGCGGCGGCATAGAGACAATTTCATAGCTCCGGTAGGTTCCGCGCACGGGCGTGCGCACAGTGGGCCTGTAGGAGGCCAGATCCTGTTGGGAGATGAGCCCGCCGTTTCGCCGCATTTCCTTATCGATGATATCTGCAATGGAATCCTCGTAGAAGATGCGGACCCCTTTCTGGGCAATGGCCTTGAGAGTTCCGGCCAGATCTTTTTGGATCAGAGTGGAGCCAATCGGAGGAGGCTCCCCATTTTTGAGGAAGATCTGCCGGCTGGCGGGGAACTTCGCCAGCTTTTCCTGCTTCGCTTTGATCTCTTCCTGAAGAGTTTGACTGACCGGAAATCCCCGGTCCGCATAGCGGATCGCCGGAGAGAGAACTTGCGGGAGAGACTTGCTTCCGTATTTCTGCAAAGCCAGGATTAGGCCCGCTACAGTGCCGGGGACCGCGGCAGCCCGGTAGCCTTCTGTGCTAAGCCCCGGCACGACGTTACCCGACTTGTCCAGGTACATATCCCGCGAGGCCTTCAGCGCTGCCTTTTCCCGATAATCGAGAGCCACCACCTCGCCGCTCTTGCCGTTTCGAATGAGCATAAAGCCGCCGCCGCCGATTCCGGAGCTCTGGGGTTCCACCACGCTCAGAACGAAGGCCATAGCCACTGCGGCGTCCACGGCGTTGCCGCCTGCTTTGAGGATTTCAATCCCGGCACGGGAAGCCAGGGGATGGGCGGAGGCCACCATTCCGTGAGCGCTCTGCATAGAAGAGCGCTCTGCAGCGGTTCCGGCTAGTGGGGCGGATACGAGGAGGAGGCTCAGGAGTACTAACATCCAGAGCGTACGACCTTTTTTAGGGTACACGGTGATTCCCCCGATCTCCTTGACAGAGCGGTTGAGTTTTGTTAATTATAACCGACCCCATCACAAGGTATCTCGTTCTTTTATCGGTATTTCCTTGCGGAAGCGGCGCTGTCACAGAGGGTTTCTTGAGGTGAGTGTCTCTCCTGGAGGGAGCAGGACGATTTCCGCCGATGCGCCTTAAAAAAGATCTTGACACCGATGCGATCGTTCACCTATTCTTACCAGTGTTTCATATATCTGAACAAGGGTCAAGATCCATGGCTGCCGAAAAACTGGTTGGTTCCGTCAACAAGACCCTCGCGATTCTAAGCGCCTTTACCCGGGACAAGATGGAGCGTGGGGTCAGTGAACTGAGCCGAGAGCTGGGACTCCACAAGGCGACGGTGCATCATATTCTGAAAGATCTGGAGCGCTGGTCTTTCGTGCAGCAGGATGAAAAGACTCAAAAATACCGTCTGGGAATGCGGCTCCTGGAGCTGGGAGATCTCGTCCGCGGGGATTCCGATCTCATCCGGAACAGCCAGTCCTTCTTGAATGAGCTCGGCAGGAAGACCGGAGGGACCGTGACTCTAAGGGTTCTGGAGAGGGACGGCTTGTTGGTCCTGGCCAAAGCGGAGAGCGTGCACAGCCTGAAAGTCACCTATGATGTCGGTTCCCGCCTTCCTTGCAACTTTGGCGCTTCGGGAAAACTACTCCTGGCTTTCTTGCCGGTCAAGGAGTTTCGGAGGCTGGCCAGGGAGGGAAAGATCAAGAAGCTGACTCCCCGGACGGTGGTCGATCCCCGGGAGCTTGAACAGGAGTTTGAGAAAATCCGCCGCCGCGGTTATGCCTTTAGCAGCGAGCAAGCCATCAGCGGAGCTCGCGGGGTGGCGGCTCCCATACGGGACCGGCTCGGCATTGTGGTGGCGGCTCTCGGTATCAGCATGCCGATAAGCCTCCTCCCGCAAAATAAAGTTCCGGAGATCAGCCGTGAGATTCTTGAAACTGCAGACGCAATCTCCACCCGCCTGGGCTACAGGCTACAGATCGATGAAGAGCGGATGGATAGAGGAGCAAGGGATGGCGACCGAAGAGCTGCGGCACGGAAAAGAGTGAGTCCGGAATTTGATGATCCGGGTGGGCCTCTACGACTCACTCATGTAAAAAGGAGGTATAATTCAACTCAACAATTGATGCCCTAGTCGGCTTGATACGCCGTACAACCTAGGACTAGCCAATAAAGAGAGGGGGATTTATGGCAGTCAGCGGTTTTACCGTCATTGACACGGATGCGCATTATCTCGAGTCTTTCCAGGAAGTCGCCAAGTACATGGAGGAGCCTTATAAGTCACGGCTCCTCAAGTCCGCCCATAGATTGATTCCAACCACAACCGGGGACCGCTTCCTGGAAGGGAGAATTCGCCGCGACGAAGTCTCCTATCCCCAGAAACCCATGACGCCTGACGAAATTCCGGCGGCCCAGAAGCGCCTCGGGGTGGATGTCTCGGTCATCCTGCCGAACAATCTACTGGAGCTCGGCAAGTTTCCCATCAAGAACATGGCTTTAGCTCTCTGCCAGGGGTTTAATGACTACATGCTGGACCAGATTGTGGATCCCAAGAGGGGGATCTACACGATGGTCTTTGTTCCGCTCCTGGATCCTCCCGAGTCCGCTAAGCTGATCGACCGGGTGGGCAAGCACCCCGGTGTATCCGCCGTCTGCTTTATCAGCGCCAACGTGGAGCCTCCGCTGGGGGACACGTTCTACAATCCCGTCTACGAGGCGGCGCAGCGCAACGGGCTTCCCATCGTCTATCACAGCGCGGGCTCGGACCTGCATGACTTCTTCGTGAGAGGGTTTCAGACTTTTGCGGAGACCCACTCCCTGGGATTTGTTTTCTGGAATTACATTCACATGACCAGTGTCGTCATGGAAGGGATTCCGGAGCGTTTCCCCGGGATTAAGTTTGCGTTTCAAGAGTCCGGGATCTTCTGGGTTCCCCAGCTCATGTACCGCTTGGACAATGCCTACATGAAGCGGCGCTCCGAGTCGCCGCTCTTGAAGAAACTGCCCAGCGAGTACATACGGGAATTTCGGTTTGGCACCCAGCCCCTGGAATCTCCCAAGAACATGGATCATCTTAAGTACGCCTTTGAGATGGTGGATGCGGAAAATACATTAATGTTTTCCACCGACTATCCTCATTGGGATTTTGATCCCCCTTCCACGATTACCGACTTGCCCTTTCTGAGTCACAAGGCGAAGACGCGAATTCTTAGTGAAAATGCCGAGAACTTTTTCCGGTTTTAAAGGAGGGGGAAAATGGCGAAACATCGAATTGCCCGGGTGGAAGAGATCCCGGCTGGTGAAAGGAAGTTGGTGGAGGCGGGAGGGAAATCCATCGGAGTTTTCAACGTGAGGGGGGAATATCACGCTCTGGAAAATGTCTGTTGTCACCGGGGAGGGCCGGTCTGCGAGGGGAACGTGTTTGGCCGGCTGGAGTCCGAGGTGTTGCCCGACAATCGCATCCGGGAGTACTACGCCACGGAGGGGGACGTGATCGCCTGCCCGTGGCACGGCTGGGAATACGAGATCCCGAGCGGGGAATGCCTGGCCGATCGCACCTATAAACTGCGCAAGTTCCCCGTTGTGATCGAAGAGGGAGCCGTTTGGGTAGTCGTGTAATCTGTAGTGGATCTCCCCACCCCATCTCTTTGCGGTAGTGACACGTCGGCGAAGTGCTCGGGGGTGCGCCCCTTGGGGCTGATGATGGAAGCCAAGAGCAAATTCTTATCCTCCAATTCCCTTTTAGGGGCCATTGGGCCGAAGTACCCCGAGATCATCGCTCTCACCGGGGCGGGCGGCAAGACGAGCACCATGCTGCAACTCGCGCGGGCGGCGTATGCCGCGGGCATGGGGGTGCTGGTAACGGTAACAACGAAAATCTACGAGTCGGATGCGGCCAGGTTCGGGCCGCTCGTGTATCGCGCGGAAGAACTCCCCGGCAAACGCCTCGCCGTCTATGTCGCCGGCAAGGACGAGTCGACGGGCAAACTGATCGGCATCGATCCGGATGCGATTCCGGACGGCTTTGACCTCGTGCTGGTGGAGGCCGACGGATCGGCCGGCAAGCCGCTGACGGCTCCGAAAGCGCACGAGCCGGTCATTCCACCATCGGCCACCACCGTTCTCGCCGTCGCTGGGCTGGACGCGCTGGGGCAACCGGTACGCGCGATGCACCGGCCGGAAGTCATCTCGGAGCTGACCGGCGCGAGTCCGGACGCCGCCGTGAGCGCCGAAGTGATAGCCGCGGTTCTGTCGCACCCGCGTGGCAACACCAAGGGCAGGCCGGCCCATGCGCGCGTCCTCTACGTTCTCAACAAGGCTGACGACGATGAGCGACTTCATCGAGCAATCGCCATCGCTGATCTCCTTGCAGGTCCTGTGCTGGTGACCTCGCACGGCCAGGTGCGCTGGTCAAAGTAGAGGGACGGGTTCAAGCGATGATCTCCGGCATCATCCTGGCTGTAGGCGAGTCGCTCCCTCGTGGTCCAAGAGGGACATCGGACGCTGCCTTCATGATTTTTCTTGACACAAGGGTGAAAGAATGTTGAAAGAAATTATCGTGAGGGTACTAATGAAATACTCTATGCACCGCAACGTACCTTTTTTTCTTGTCCTGGCCTTCTCTCTGCTCTTCTTTTGGGGATGTGCTGACGCCGGCCCGCGGGAATTCCCTCCAGAACGTTCGGGAGGCGCCTCCAGGAGTGGCTCTGCCGGGAAAATCACTTATATCGATGTCCACGCTCACCCGATGGGAAATATCAGATCCGCGGGAGGGATGCCGGAGGAGGACTTTCAAGGGGCCGCCCGGGCCGCCCTGGCTGCCATGGATCGGATGGGCATAGCGAAAACCATCCTCATGCCCTTTCCTTTTTTTCCGAACCTGCCCGGTATCTTCGATATCGATGAGCTGGTCTCCCGGGTGGGGACGCAATCGGGCCGTTTTGCCTTTCTCGGAGGAGGCGGCACGCTGAATATCATGGTTCTCCAAGCCTTCCGGGAAGGGAAGACGGACGCGGAACTGCGGAGTCGGTTCGAGGAGAAAGCTCTCCAGATCCTTTCCAAAGGTGCCGTGGGCTTCGGGGAAATGATGGCGGAACATGTCTCCCTCGGACCCGACCACTCGTATGGGGCGGTCCCTCCGGATCACCCGCTCCTCTTGCTCCTGGCCGACATCGCCGCCCGATACGATGTGCCGATCGACCTCCACATGGAGGCGGTTCCCGAGGAGATGCCCCTGCCTGAGGGTTTGAGGTCGCCGCCAAACCCTGCTTCACTGCACGCCAACATCCCCGCCTTCGAGAGACTGCTGTCCCATAATCCGAAAGCGAAAATCATCTGGGCTCACGCCGGCTGGGATCAAACGGGGCGCAGGACCACCGCCTTGATGGCGGACCTCCTCCAGAGACATTCGAATCTCTACATGAGCATCAAGATCGGGAGGGACAGCCGACCCGAAAACAGGCCCATGAATTCCCCAGGGGAAATAAGGCCCGAGTGGCTTGCTCTGATCCGGGCGTTCCCGGACAGATTTCTTATCGGCAGCGACCAGTTTTACCTCTCCCCAAGAGCAGCGCAGCGATTTCCCCAAAGAACGGAAGTGGTAAACGAGTTTCTCTCCGTTCTCCCTGCAGAACTGGCCCGCAAGGTGGGGTACGAGAATCCGGTTCGCCTCTTCAAGCTGGAAAAGTAAAGATCCCCGCGTACGAGGCCTG
>DATEAK010000329.1:0-4246 GCA_035288405.1 bacterium
ATCTGGCGTACGCGGCCATGTGCGGCGTGGGCTACCTGGGGTACCGGAGTTGCAACTACCGCACCTTCATCGTGGGGCGCAAGCCCAATGACAAGGAGAAGGACTGGTACAAGAAGCTTCTGGCACGCATCGATGCGATCATCGACGGCATAAAGCCCGGGGTCAGTACGGCGGATCTGGCCAAGCACTTTCCTCCGGCCACTGCTTGGGGCTACAAAGACGAGGTGGAGGTCCTGACCATGGAGGTTGGCCACGGCATCGGCCTCTATCAGTACGAATTGCCGGTCATCAACCGGCAGTGGTCTTTCAATCACCCGCAGATCCTCCAGGCCGGCATGACGTTTGCCGTCGAGAGTCGGGAAGGGGAGGAGCGAATTGGCGGTGTGCGTCTTGAGAACATGATCGTGGTGACCGAAAACGGTGCGGAAGTCCTCGATCACTTCCCGCGGGAGGAGATCCTGGTGGCCCCACTCTGAGGGGATTGTCCGAGGGGACAAGCAAGAGATAATGGCGCTGGATTTTGGAGGGAAATTTCATGAGGAAACGATTCGCTATTGCTGTTGTCGGCTTGGTGGCGGCTGTCCTGTTAGTGCTGACCCAGGCTCCCGGAGCCATGGCCGCCCCGCAAGGACCCATCAAGATCGGTGTGGCGAACTCCCTGACCGGTCCGCTTTCCGTTCAGGGGGGGCCGATGGTCAACGCGATCAAGCAGGCTTTTGACGAGGAGAACTACACCGTCGCCGGGCGCCGGATCGAGTTGATCGTCGAGGACGATGAGGGAAAGCCCGACGTAGGCCTGACCAAGTTCCGCAAGCTGGTGGAAAGAGATCAGGTCCACATTCTCCATGCCGTGCTGGGGACGACCGTCGCACTGGCTGCGGCGCCGTACGTTCACGCCCAAAAGGTCCCCTGGGTTACGCAAGCTGCTTCCGGGGCGCTGGCCCGCCAGTTGAGAAGTCCCTATATCTTTCGCTTTGTCCCCTCGGAGTTCCAGTATACGTATGCGGCCGCTTCGTACTTGAAGGACAAACTGGGGTGGAAGAGGGTCTACTGGATGGCCTGGGATGCCGCGGTGACCCATAGCGGATTTGTAGCGGGCAAGAAGGTCTTCGGAGACGGGGTGGTGGATGTCATGTGGACTCCCGTTGGAACCGCCGATTACGCGCCTTACCTGGCCAAAGTGGATCGCGCCAAAGCCGATGGTTTGGTGCTGGCCATGTGGGGAGCCGATGCCCCGCGGATCATCCGACAGATTTCGGAATACGGCCTGAAAAAAGATCTCCCGGTTTTCGGGGTCGCTTCCTTCACCAGCGAGGAGCTCCTGGGCGGAATGCCTCCCGAGGCCGAGGGTGTCCTGAGCATGTACAATTACTGCGGCAGCTTGAACACTCCCGCCAACCGGCGTTTCATCGAGGTGTACCGCACCCGAAACAACACGCCGCCCGGCTCCTACCAGTACATGGCGTACATGGGGGCCAAGATGGTGATCCAGGCCATTAAGGACGTGGCGGGGAACGTGGAGGACAAGGAAGCTTTCTTGAGCGCCCTCAGGAAGGTGAAAGTGGACGGCCCTATGGGACCCGCGAGCTTCGACGAGAGGCAGGGCGGCGTGTTTGACTTTTATGTACTAAAGGTGGTGAAAAAGGACGGCCGGTTGCAGAACGATTGCACCGAGAAGATCTCTCAAGTGAAGGATCCCTACGACCTGTTTCCGTAATTTCCAGTCCGGGAAGCACCGGTTGCCTTTTCAAGAGAGCAGAAAGGCAGAATTCCCGAGCGGGGTGTTTGTCCCGATACAGCATCGCGGAGAAGGGAACAGTGCGGAAGTTCTCGACCGCTTCCCTCGGGAGGAAATGCTAATGCTCGGGGTATGAGGACCCAGACTACACGTATCCGGGGATCCTTATCAGGCTCTTTGGAACATCCGGAGAATTAAAAAATAGCAGAATGCATAGGAGGATGAGGTGATGAGAAGCAGGGGAGGAGTCTGGAAGCGCTTGCTTGGCGTTATGAGCGTCTTCATTACTAATGACAGCGTTTGCCTTCTTTCCGAGTGTGGACTCGATGGCCGCCGAGGGGCAGGCGATCAAGGGAACAGCGGGTTCCGGGGCTAGAGGTAGAAAGATTAAGATTGCCTGGGCAGCCGCAGCGGCGGACTACGCTCCCTATTGGGTGGCATTGGAGAATGGACTATTCAAGAAGAACGGGGTCGAAGTTGACCTGATGTACCTGAGTCCGGCGGCTTCGGCCCAGGCTCTCGCTGCCGGTGACATCGATCTCTTGTCCTCCTCCGGCGAAGGGATCAACTTACGAGCCGAAGGGGTAGACGTCAAGTATTTGGCCACGGTGAATCATTATCTGATTCCCTTCGGCCTCTATGCTAGACAGGGCGGCCCGTCTGCCATATCCTCCGCCGGTTTTGCCGGGAAATCGCTTGCGGTCACTTCTCCCGGATCGGCGACGGACATCTTTGCGCGCTATCTTCTGAGCCAGTACCAGGTGGACCTGTCGAAGGTGCAGTTCGTCTATACCCAGGGGATCCCAGCCATTTACTCCGGACTTGCCTCCGGGAAGTTTGATCTGGGATCTCTACCCGTGCCGGCTGCCTTAACCGCGGAGTCCGACAAGGCGATTCAGACCTTATCCGCGGTCGGCAAGGCGAAGGTCCCGGGGACGACGGCTTCCTTGATGGGCAAGACCGATTGGATTCGAGCCCACGAGACCGAAGCGAAAGGGATCTTGAGGGCGACTCTCGATGCGATTGCCTGGAGCAAGGCACACTCGGGGGAAACCCAGCAGATCATAGGCAAATACCTTAAGATGGAAGACAGGAAAGTGCTGCAGGGAATGTATGACGTGTTCTCCAAGGTCTGGGGTGCTCCGAATCTGCAAGTAGACCTGGAGGGGTTGCGGGTCGCCATACAATACTCCCCGAATCCGAAAGCGAAAACCCTCTTGATAAACGATCTGGTTTACGAGGATAACAAACTCGCCAAATCCATTAAGTAGCCTGTTACAGAAACTCTGCCTTGATGGTCTCTCTTACCAAGAGGAAGAGAATTGGATAAGCGGCGTTTCCATCACACTCGAAAAAGTTGGAGTGTCCCCGGCGGCTGGGCCGAAAGTTCCCGTTGCGTTGCCGGGGAGGGAGTGGCATAGTATTTTTGAAGAAATTCAATTCCACTATCTGAAATCATTTTCCGCAGGATGCAGGGTACCGGGAGATAGTACCCGCTTCGATCCGGGCCCGTCGGGAGAAAATCCGTAGTTCCTGCGCTATGCAAACTCCGGGGGGGATCATGGCCACAGGGAATCAAAGCTTCATCATTGGAATCGACACGGGGGGAACGTTCACCGACATTGTCGTGCTGGACTCCAGCGGTGAGATTACCACCAGCAAGGCCCGCACCACGCCGTCTGATTTTTCCGTGGGAGTGCTGAACGCGATCCGCGAGGCGGCCAGGAGCCTGGGGATCGAGTTCCGGGATTTCCTGTCCCGCACGGCCATGGTCAAGCACGGGAGCACCGTGGCCACCAACGCGCTGATCACGCGCAGCGGCGTCCGCGTGGGCTTCATTACCACCAAGGGATTTGAAGACACCACGCTGATCATGAGGGCCGTGGGCCGGGTGGACGGGCTCCCGGAACAGGAAGTCCGGCACACGGCCTTTGTCACCAAACCCGAACCGCTGGTTCCCAAAGAGCGCATCCGCGGGGTCAAGGAGCGGGTCGACTACCAGGGCCAGGTTCTGGTCCCGCTCGACGGGGAAGGAGTCAGGGAGGCCATCCGCCAGCTTGCGGAAGAGGAAAAGGTGGAGGCCATTGCCGTGAGCCTTTTGCAGGCCTGGGCGAATCCGGTTCACGAAAAGCAGATCCGGGAAATTGCGGCCGGGCTCCCCTCCAACGGGAACCTCTACTGGTCCTTCGGCGCCGACCTCGCCCAGGCGGCGGGCGAGTACGCGCGGGCCAACACGGCGATCATGAACAGCTACGTGGGACCCACGGTCCAGCGCTACCTGGGGAATCTGGAAGCAAAGCTGCGCGAAGGGGGGTTCCAGGGACCCCTGCTCATCATGCAGGGAAACGGCGGGGTGGCTCACCGAGAACACGTGTCCCCCATTGCCAATCTGCAGTCCGGACCGGCCGGCGGGATGATCGCCTCGGCTCACGTGGCCGGCCTGATGGGACACAAGAACGTCATCACGACGGACATGGGAGGGACGAGCTTCGACGTGGGTTTGATCAC
>DATEAK010000330.1:0-28349 GCA_035288405.1 bacterium
CTTTCACGGAATTTTTCATCCTCTGCTCCTCCAGGCAGGCGATTCCACATTCAGGATAGGTCTTCTCCAAAGGGCAGCGGTAACAATAAGGAGCCGTCGCTTGTAAGGCCTCGAAGAGCAGAGGATGAAAAATTCCGTGAAAGAGCGGGATGCCGCCCACGCTCACAGCGCCCAACGTATCGCCATGGTAGGCGTTTGTGAAAGACAGGAAGCGCCGCTTTTCCGGGCGGCCCTTGAGCTGCCAGTACTGGAAAGCCATTTTCAGCGCAATCTCTACCGCCGTAGCGCCGCTGTCCGAGTAAAAAACCCGCTTCAGACCCGGCGGAGACACCTGCACCAGGCGACAGGCCAGTTCAATGGCCGGGACATTGGAGATCCCCAGCAAAGTTGTGTGGGCAACACGGTCTAGCTGAGCCCGCAAGGCCTCATCGAGAGCTTTCTTGCGATGACCGTGCAGCGTAACCCACAGGGAAGAAACTCCATCCAGATAGGCTCGCCCCTCCATATCGATCAAGTAGGATCCTTCCCCCCGCTCGATGATCAGAGGCTCTTCTCGCTCGTAGTCCTTCATCTGGGTAAAAGGGTGCCAGAGATAGTTGCGGTCGTCATCCCGCAGGCGCCGGATGAACTCCGAGCGGCTCTCTCCCGCCGACATGAAGGTTCCCCTCCCCCCCCTCAGCAGATGACTTCGAGACTCTTGCCCACCTGGGCCATGGCCTCCAGAGCACGCTGCAGTTGTTCCCGTCGATGAGTGGACATAAGGGTGATTCGCAGCCGTGAGGTCCCCGCAGGTACCGTGGGAGGGCGAATCCCCTGGACATACACGTCATGGTCCTGCAACAGGCGCTCGCAAAAGGCCATGGTTCTTTTTCCTTCACCGATGATCACGGGAATGATGTGACTCTCGGAGGCTCCCGTATTAAAACCGAGTTCCTTCAGGCCGTCTCGAAAGAAGCGCTGGTTTTCTTGTAGGTGCTCCACCATAGCCGGATTCCCCTGGAGAATCTCCAGGGCCGTCAATACTCCCGCCGCCAAGGCCGGGGGCAGAGCCGTAGTGAAAATAAAAGGCCTGCACACATTGACCAGATAGTCGGTAAGGACTCGATCGCCCGCTACAAAGGCACCAAAAGCCCCTAAGGCCTTACTCAACGTTCCCATGATGACAGGCACCCGACCCCGTAAGCCGAAATGCTCAACGGCTCCGCAACCCCCTGGCCCCAGGGTTCCAGTGGCGTGAGCTTCGTCGACGATCAGATAAGCGCTGTAACGTGTCGCCAAATCTACCAGAGCCGGCAACGGGGCCAGATCCCCGTCCATGCTGAATAGGCTATCTGTGACGATAAACCGGTGCTGGAATCCGGTTTCTTGCTGCAACATTTTTTCCAGGCTGTCCACATCCTTGTGAGGATAAACCCGGACAGAAGCCCTGGAGAGACGACATCCATCGATGATGCTGGCATGATTCAAAGCATCGCTGAAGATCAAGTCCTGCGGTCCCGTCAGTGCCCCGAGGATTCCCAGGTTCGCCATATATCCCGTGGAAAATAAGAGAGCAGCCTCGGTTCCCTTAAAGGCAGCCAGCTTCTGTTCCAGCAGCCGGTGGAGACTCATCGTACCCGAGATGAGGCGGGAGGCTCCAGAACCAAGTCCATAAGACGCCAAAGCCCGTCTTACGGCCTCAACGACCCTGGGATCGGCAGACAAGCCCAGGTAGTTGTTCCCACACAGGAGCAAAACCTTCCGTCCATTGAGAAGCACCTCCGCTTCCTGAGCTCCATCCACAGTGCGAAGCGAACGCCGCAGAGATTGGATCTCCAGATCCCTCAGGCGCTCCTTTAGAAATTCCATACGGTTCTCCGGCCGGCCCAAAAACGCCTAGGACACTCCTGATTATCTTGAAGGGAAATACAACCTCATATAGTCCTGCAAGGCATCCCGGGTACTGTTAAATGCCAGATCACTCCAGGGGATCTCACCGGGCGAGAAAATCTTCACATCCAGGGCCTCGTCGCCCACCTGCGGAGTTCCGCCCAAGCACCGGGCGGCATAGACAATCACAATGGTAGGGAATCCGGGGTAGGAGTACACGTTGAGGATCCGGTCGATGGAAACATCCACCTTGACCTCTTCCTGAGTTTCCCGGATCGCCGCCTCTTCGGCCGTTTCCCCACGATCTACAAAACCGCCGGGGAAGACCCACTTCCCGTAGCCGGGCTCGATCCCCCGTTTGATCAGGACAACCCCCCCGTCCACGCGGAAAATCGTCCCGGCAGCTACTTTCGGGTCCAGGAAGAAAATAAATCCACAGCGTCGACAGACCAGGCGTTTGGGCTCTCCATGTTTGATCTGTTTGAGTTCCAACTCTCCTCCACACTGGGGACAAAACCGGTATTCCATATTTTTCCTTCAGAAAATCATCTCGCGATTAGGATCAGCTATGCGGGGATGATCTCCTGGACTCTTCGCAGATCCGTTTCCGTGAGAATCTCACCCAAAAGTCCCGAAGCCGCCACGTTTTCTTCTACCTGAGAAGGCCGCTTTGCTCCGCAGATCACCACAGAAACATCAGGATAGGAGAGAGCGAAGCCGATGGCAAGCTGCGCCAGACTCAAAAATTTTTCATTGAACGCTTTCCGCAGGGTTTCCACCTGCGGAAGACGCCGGGAGAATTCCTCCGTCTCCCAGCGCCAGAGGCGATGATCGCCCGGTGCAAAGCAGGCTCCCGGGGAAAACTTGCCCGTCAACATCCCGTACTCCAGAGGGGCCCGGGCCACCACCCCGATCCCCCGCTGGCGAATCTCCTCGTGCAGTTCCCCCAAGTCCCGACGCCGGAAGATATTACAGATGATCTGAACGCTTGCCGCCGAGGGCCAGGCCATGGCCCGGCGCGCGACTTGAAGAGAGTCCCGAGACTTGACGGATACCCCCCAGAACCGCACCTTTCCGGCCGCCGCCAGATCATCCATAATCCCGAACACCTCGCCGTTTTCCACATCGGAAAGTTCCGGGTTGTGAATTTGGTAGAGGTCGATAGCTTCCCTCTGGAGACGCCTGAGGCTTTGATCCACGGCAGCCAGAATGTGGGACCGGCTGAAGTCCTTTCCTTGATGGCGGCCGCGCTTACCCACAAAGCCGACCTTCGTAGCCACAACCCCCGGAGGGTGTTTCCCCTTCAAGACTCGCCCGATCAAGCTCTCGCTGCGACCCTCTCCGTACATGTCCGAGGTATCAAAAAACGTCACACCCAGCTCGTAGGCTCGCTCCAGAGCCGCAAGGGATTCCCGGTCGTCCGTCGGGCCGTAGTCCAGTCCCCCGATGGCAAACCCTCCAAACCCGATTTCGGATATCTCTAGACCTGTTATTCCCAGTGTTCGATAGCGCACTCTTTCTCCAGATTTTTGGGAACCCATTAAAATTTATTATATCAGACAATTCCTTAGGGGTTATGAGATTCGAAGTCACTACCCCCCACGGACGCCACACGCCCAAGCGAAAGAGCCTGGAGGGGTCAAACTCGGGGATCCTTATTTCCCTCGTGGGCTCTCCTTTTATGGGAGGGAAAATCCGTGGCACAGGAACTCCGAGAAATGGCACGGCGCCTCAGGGTTTTTGGGGAAGGTATTTGAGCGTAGGGCCCTTGCTCGTATCCTTACCGTTGCGGATCTCGGCATTGTGCTACGGCGCCCTGTGGGCGGGGGAGTGGATTCCAACCGCGCCGGGTCAATCTATGCGGATCGTCAGGACCACGGATGGGAAAGGAACTCTGCAGGCTTCCGAGCGCGCAGACACACTTCCCAACGGAACGTCCGGCCGGCACACGATCGCTCTCAAAGTAAAATGAGCATTGCTGAGAACAGGGATATCTCTTCCTCCCGATCTCAGTAGGTGAGATCCAGATCCTTGATCATCTGTAAGTCAGACTGCGCATCGCGGCCCATAGTCGTCAGATAGTTTCCCAACATCGTATGGCTTGCCCCCGCCATGAACATCCAGGACTGTAAATCCCTTAAGTTGAGCTCACGTCCTCCGGCGGTCATGATGTCAGAGTGAGGAAGCATCAGGCGGTAGACGGCGATGGTTTTGAGAATCTCCATGGGACGCATGGGCGTCACATGTCCCAGGGGAGTTCCCGGCACAGGATGGAGAAAATTCATGGGGAGCACATCCACTTCCAGCTCCCGCAAAGCAACGGCAAGCTCCACCCTCTGCTCCGGAATCTCCCCCATGCCGAATATCCCCCCGCAGCACACCTGAATCCCCACCTCCTTGCAAAAGCGCACGGTGCGGACCCTGTCTTCGTAGGTATGGGTCGTGCAAATCTTGGGGAAGTAACTGCGGGCCGTCTCCAGGTTATGGTTATAGCACTGCAAGCCCGCGTCTTTGAGTTTATGCGCAATCTCGATCGTGGGAATGTCGCCCAGGGAAGCGTCGGCCCTTGGAGTTCCCATTTCGGCAAGTGCCCGGATCCGATCCAGAACTTCATCGAGCGACGGCCCTTCCTTGAGTCCTTTCCACGCCGTTACAATGCCAAGTGCCTCGGCCCCATCACCGCCCGCTTTTTCTGCCGCCTGCAGGATTGCCTCGCGATCCATGAACCCATAGGTCTCGATGCCTGTCTTAAAATGGACGGACTGGGCGCAAAAGGCACAGTTCTCGGAACAATTGCCACTCTTCGCGTTCACGATAGCGCAGGTGTTGATCTTGTCTCCCTTGAATTGGTGACGAACCCGGTTGGCGGAGGCAATTAAATCGACGATATCAGGGCCTTCCAAGCGGATGAGGCGGCAACCTTCCTCAAAAGACACATCTCCCGCGCCGATGGACTTATCTTCCATAGCCTGGATGAACTCTCTGGCCGTATTGTTCATAGGTAATTTCCCCCTCGTTGCTTCTCTTCGACCGAGCCAAATCGAAACACGAGCGAGCCTAGCAGAATCCTCCCGGGGGGTCAACCGCCACATGAAGACTTGAGGAGAGCATTCAGTAGTCAGCACTCAGCTATCAGCCTGAAACTTGGAGGAGAATCAAGAAATTCCGCCCTCTGAAGCTGATAGCTGATTGCTGAGAGCGATCTTGTGTTGCCTGCGGGGGCTACCCCGAGGAGTTGAGGAAAGGTAGTCATTCCTCGACGAAAAACTGGGGTGGGCAAGCCACATAAGATTTCCACACAATAGCCTCACCAGCACCCAACCGTTGGAGCGGTGGTGATTGCCTGGGGGACCGGAAACCTGAGCCGGTCGGCTTTCACTCTGGCAGTGGTCACTGGGGACGCCCTATGGTAACTTACGGCTGCACATGAAACGTGGTAAGAGAGGAAAGAGCCATGACGGAAACGACAGAGCAAACCGGGGTCATTGCCCTGACAGCAGACTTGATGTTCACCTCAAAAATTTCGGGAATTGCTCGGGCTCTCGAGGTTCCCTGCGCGATTGCTCGGGATCCCGAGGATTTATTGAACCGCGTCCGGCAGTGCTCGCCTTGTCTCGTGCTGATGGACTTCTCCCACCCCGTTGCCGACTGGGAATCCCTGCTTGCAAAAGTCAGAAGTCTCCTCGATCCCCACAAGGGGGATCTCATCGCTTTCACGACCCATGTGGCTTGGAAATCAACACGTCCGTATCACCTCTTCTGCCATCGAGTCTTAACTCAGGAAGCCCTGGTCCAGGAACTGCCCACCCTGTTGAAAAACGCTCCTGTAGGGGAAGAAAAACTTTCCAAACAAAGTGTGGAAGTGTTGGAGTTCAAAAAGCTGAGGAACGAACTAGAGCCGCTCAGCCCGGAAATAGCCCGCCGCGTCTGTTATCGGGGAGATCACTACGAAATTGGGATCATTTCTTTCCAGCCTCAAGCCGCGTCGGATCCCAAACAAATCATTCACACGGACAAAGATGTCGTCTGCCACGTACTCTCCGGCCGTGGCCGACTGGGACTAAACAAAGCAGAGAAGTCGGAAGTGATCCCCCTAAAGGCAGGCAGCGTGATTCGGATCTTGTCCGGAATCCCACACGATTTTGCAGCCACCGGGCAGGAAGAGTTGGTGATTTGGTACACGTTGGTCACCGCGACGAGCCCGGCTCGGCATCCTCTTCAACAAGGACCGCCTTGATTTCTCAGGGCCCGCCGCACAGCCCACCGCAGATCTTTCGAGGTAAACGGCTTGTGAATGTACGGGCAACCGGAGCGCTGGAAGAACTCCCGCACTTCCGGGTTGAGGGTGTCTCCCGTCGTGAACAGGCAGCGCCTGGCCAGATCCGGATCTCGAATCAAGAGCTCATGATGAATTCTAGGCCCATCCAAGCCCGGCATACGGACATCCGTGATCATGAGGTCATAGGGTTTCTCCAGAACCATCTCAAGGGCTTTTTGACCATCGGTCGCTACATCAGGACGGTGGCCATCCTCCCGGAGAATTTCGGCCATGACCTCCACGACCGTCTCTTCATCGTCGACGATTAAAATATCCCCTCCGCCCTCCAGTTTCTCAGCCCTCGTCTTTGCCCGCCCACGCGGCAAAATCTCCTTGGAAGCTGCCGGCAGATCGATTCCAAAGGTGGCCCCTGCCCCGGACTTGGAACGCACATGGATGTTCCCACCGTGATTTTTCACAATCCCTCGGGATATCGACAGCCCCAGACCAGTTCCTCGGCCGACCTCCTTCGTGGTGAAAAAGGGCTCAAAAATCTTCTGCTGGTTCTCTGGGGGGATACCGGAGCCATCGTCCGTGAACTCAATTATGGCCCGCGCCCCATCCTTCGCGGCAAAACTGCGGATCCGGATCATACCCCCTTTTCCCGAATCTCGAATCGCTTGCTCCGCATTGATCAGAATGTTGAGAAAGACTTGCTGGAGTTGATGGGCGTCAACAATCGCCACCGGCAGGTCAGGGTCTAATTCCCGAATCACCTGAATCCCCCCAACCCGCAGTGAATAATCCTGAAGAGCCAGGGTAGCCTCAAGCAGTTCGTTGAGGTTCACGGCTTCCTTTTCCGGTTTGTGCTTTCGGGCAAAAGCGACCAGGTCCTGAACGATCTTGGCAGCACGATCCGCCTCTTGCAAGACCTTGGACACGTATTCCTTGTGCCTGCCCGTACGCATTCGCTCCAGGGCCAGTTCGCAGTAGCCGATGATACTGGTCAGCGGGTTGTTGAGTTCGTGGGCGAGTCCGGCCATGATCTGCCCCATGGCAGCCAGCTTCTCAGATTGCATGAGCTGTTCCCGCAGATAGCTCTCATCGCTTGTTTCCTGAAAGGGTAGAACCGAACCCGAATCACTGCCCAGCAACTTCAGGAAAATTCCGGTTCCCACAGGTCCTAGAACTTCAATGTCAGGCCCCGCTTTCCGACGAAGCGATTCGGTGACTTCCAGACAGCCACTGGTCTCCACCAGGAACTCGACCCCATTCTCGTGGATCAAAGAATCCAGGTCCGCGGTGATAGGAATTCTCAAGGAGCGCGCTAGCGCCACACCCGGGGAAAGCAGGTTGCTCTCCACTACGGCGACAATATGAACTACCGGGAAGCGGGCGAGATTTCTTAACAGCTCGGTCCCGGTTTCCCCAAGCCCCACGATGGCTACTTTCATGTTTGCCATTCTTCCAGAATCAGGAGCCCACCCATCCAGACTGGCAAAAGGTTTCCTCCGATCAGAAACCGGCACATTAGCCCGACGATCAATGCACAATCGGAGGACCGCCGGTACTACGCCCGCTCTGAAGCGTAAGAATGTTAAAGCGCAAAAGGTCCAGCAGCCTTCCGCATTGCTGGGAAGGATTCTCGGATTCCAGGAGGAAGTACTTTTCCCCCGGAGTGAGAGGGAGCAAAGAAGAGAGAGTATTCAGCAACGAGGTAAATCCTAGGCCCATGGAGAGCAGGTTGTCAACTGCAATTTCTTGGTCTACGAGCTTGGAATACCGCCGCATCAGAACCTCCAACTCGTTTTGAACAGCCTCCGGAACTCCTGCCTCTTCTTCGGGTGGATCGAGAAACCTCACCAAAGCCTGGCGATAACTGCGATGCAAGAGTTCTTCGACGATTTCGTATTTCTTGAGACCGCGCAGGACAATGTTATAGCGCCCGTCGGGCAGCTTTTCGGAGTGGATGATTTCTCCCACGCAGCCCAGAGGGAAAACAGGAGGATTCCCATAGTAATTCGACTCCCACCCCTCCCGTAAGAGAGCCATACCGATAAAAGGCCGGCCTTCAAGGCAGTCCTGAACCATCTGACGGTAACGGGGCTCAAAGATATGGAGGGGGAGGAACGTTTCAGGAAAGAAAACCACATCGGGCAATGGGAAAATAGGGATGACTTGAGGGGTCGATTTCACTTCACCGGTACTTCCCGTCTCCGGGCTTTTCATAGGCTGCAAATTAAATGAATTCAACTTCCATGTCAATGCTCAGATGGCTCCTTCTTGCCCACTTCCGATTTTTGCGCATAGCAAAGGGACTGCCTCCCGCCCTTCGAGGGGGTAGCCCCCGCAGGCGATATAACGGGTTGCGCTCGATTCCTCGCGACTTAGCTAGGAAGAGTCTCGCCGCAAGCCGTTCGGGAGCCGCACCCATAGGATGGGTACCCGCATCCGGGGGTGGGCACCCCCGAGAGCTGAGGAAGGTAGCAATTCCTCGGTGACAAAACTGGGGGAAGGCAAGTTAGATGAACCCGGCAAACTTTCCAGGATTGAGGATGCGGCTCGGATCCCAGGTGTTTTTGAGGGCCTTCATGAGAGGGAAAACAGGCCTCATTTCCCCCCACACATCAAGGCCGGCTTTGATCTGATCCGAAGCTGCGGCCAGGGTCCAGTAGCCCCCCAGTTCCGAAGCTCGCCGGGACATGTCCCGGCACAACGCCAGGAGGGTTTTCGAACCGGTGCCGGAGAATTTCAAGTGCGCATAAAACACGCCAAACCCGATTTCCACGCAACAGGTAAGGGTTCCACCGCAATCACCAACCTTGTGGTCCAGTTCCCGCAGGAAGGAGAGAAGACCTTGCCCGGGAACTCCTCCTTTTACAAAGAGGGAATCCGAACCATGATCAAGGGCTTGACGGACACCGGACTCCACAAACGATTCCCACAGGTGAACTCCCTTTCCCTTCTCCGGGGAAAAAACCGGCGTCCCCAGGGCTGACTCCCTTTCTTCCAATCTACGGAGACCTGAAGCAACGTCTTCCTTCCTCCCCTGAAACGAAACAATGAGAACGTCCCCGTTTACTCCCAGCGTCTCTTCGAAAAGCTTGTCCCCCCCAGTGCTCACGGTAAGCAGGAGGTCGGGGATCAGCCGGGTATCTCCGAAGAGAAGCATTCCGGCTGTTATCGCGTCAGATAAACACGGAGCGGGCAAGACAACCGTTGCCTCTTCCTGGGGTCGGGGCGAAAGCTTCAAAGTTGCCTGAAGAATCACTCCGAGAGTGCCCAAAGCCCCGATAAAGAGCTTGGTCAAGTCATATCCCGCCACGTTTTTCACCACTCGGCTCCCGCAGCGCAGGATCTCTCCCCGAGGCAGAACAACTCGCAAACCGAGAACATGATCCCTCAAAGATCCTCTGCGGAGCCTGCCGGGAGAATTCCAGTTGCAGGAAAGAACTCCTCCCACTGTGCTCCGTGACCAAGGGTGTCCCCAGGGCAACTGAAGATGGCTCGCCGCCAAGAATCGGTGAATTTCAGAAAGAGGAGTCCCCGACCCTACGGTGAGCACCAGATCCTCCGGAGCATAATCGACAACACCGGAGAGGCGCGTCATGGACAGCAGACGGCCCGTCCCTCCACGCCAGACATTTCCCAGGAAGACCTTCGTCCCGCCCCCGACTACGAAAAGGGGAGTTTTCTTACGTGTCGCTTCCAGCAGGCAGGAAGCGACTTCTTCCTCTTGAGCCGGCCTCAGGTCTTGCGCTGCCGGATTCCCCGGACCTGGCAGGGACTCCGCGGAAGCAAGGTTCAGTCCGGCTGTCGCGGAAGATACGAGAGGAGAAGGGAGATCTTCCGGAGTTACCGGTTCCGTATCAGGAAAAATCTTGCCCGGATTGCACAACCCTGCTGGGTCGAAGATCCTCTTCAAATCACGCATCACGTTGAGCTCCGAGGGGGTATACATGAGATGCATCGCCTCTTTTTTCTCCAGTCCCACTCCGTGCTCTCCCGTGATGACTCCTCCGGCCCGGACGCACTCTCTCAGAATCTCCATCCCAGCCTCCAGAACCCGGCGCGTTTCCCCTTCATCCTGGGGATTAAAGAGAATCAACGGGTGAAGATTCCCGTCTCCAGCATGAGCTAAATTTCCAATGGAGAGCCCAAAGCGGCGTGCAATGTCCATGACCTTCCTGAGCACTTCGGCCAATCGCGAGCGCGGCACGGTTCCGTCCTGAGTGTAATGATACGGGGCAAGGCGGGCGATGGCCCCCGCAACGCTGCGCCGCGCATACCAGATCCGCTCTCTCTCCTCGGCGGTCCCGGCACAACGAACATCCCGGCTCCCTTTTGCCTTCAGGACCTCCTGAATCTCTTCCCGCTGAGGAGCCAAGCTTTCCTCCGGCCCATCGATCTCCACGATCAGGATCGCGGCAGAGTTCACGGGAAGACCGCTTTGAAGAGAACTCTCTATCATTCTGACGACGGGCTGATCCATGAGCTCCAGGGCTGCAGGTATGATGCCGCCCGCAATAATCGCGGAGACGGCTTGGGCTGCGGCTTCCAAGCTGTCAAAACTAGCCACAAGGGTAGCCGCCCCGGCAGGGATGTTGATCAATTTCAGGTGAGCATGAGTGACGATACCGAGGGTTCCTTCTGACCCGACCAGAACCCCTGTAAAATCGTATTCGGGATAATCACTGGTGAGACCTCCCGTCCTCACTAGAGTGCCATCAGGAAGGACAATCTCCAGTCCCAGTACGTAATGACCCGTAACTCCGTACTTGAAACAGAGGGGCCCCCCTGCATTTTCGGCGATGTTTCCGCCCAGGCAGGAAGCCCGCTGGCTGGCAGGATCTGGAGGAAAGAAGAGCCCATAGGGGGTGATCGACTTCTGCAGATCCAGGTTAATGACCCCGGGCTCTACAGAAGCTCTTTTACTCCCTGAATCAATGGAGATGGCTCTCATCCGGGAGCATTCCACAATAATTCCCCCGCGACACGGAACCGGACCACCGCTAAGTGAAGTACCAGACGCCCTAGGCAGAAAAGGCACACGATGCCGCCGTGCGCAGTGTACGACGGCTTGAATCTCCGCCGCCGTCTCCACAAAGACCACGGCATCCGGCATTCCCCGATCCAAACCCGCGTCACCCGAGTAGGTCACCAGAACCTCCGGATCTGTCAAAACATCATCAGGCCTAAAAATTTTCTCCAGCTCGCGCCGGACCGGATCGGAGATCATGGAAACTTCCTCCATCAATCTCTCGGGTCAATCCCCCGGGTATCGGGGACAGACCTCATGAGCGGAATCGAGGCCCAATCGAATTGATCAGGGGCTTGCTCCCCCAGACGAGCAATCATCGCACGGCAGGCGGCAATCCCGTCCAGGAATTCCCGCACATCCAGACCCAAAAACACCGGAGCAAGAGGAGCCATCTTTTCTTCCCCCTCCCGAAGAAGTTGCAGGCATCCCCGCAGCTTGCGGGCTTGCAGACGGTAAAATCCTACGGCGATTTGGATGATCCCCTGCAGAAACTGCTTCTGCAGTCCTCGCGCCCGGAACCAGGGTTCTTCCAGGAGCTCATGAAACTCAAAGAACAGCCCGCGGTTGAAAAGCCCGCTGCCGATTTTCAAGAGCCTCTCCAGGTCCCCAAAAACGATGGTCTCATTGGGTTTCAACTCGAGGACGATGCTCCAGTAGGTATCAGAGAGCAAACGCAGGGAATGCACGGGTAGGGAAGTGTCGGCATTCCACCGAATCATGAAGGCACCCCGGTCCCTCTGGCCCTCAGACCATCGCTCGGAAGAGACCGGCTTGCCCTCGTAAACCAACTGGAGAAATTTCGGAAAAGACCGAGCAGGAAGGTTCAACCCGCAGGATCGACCCTCCTCCTCCAGTCTGCTTAGCTCGGGCTCCAAAAAATCCACAGGAACCATGGGAGAGTGCTCCCGATCTGCAATGGTACAGAACCCCACCATCCAGAGGAGATCACCCAGCTTGACAGGAGTCGTAAGGGCATGGCAGAGCAGTTCGGCCAGGAAATTCCGTAAGGAGGACTTCACTGCACTTCCTGAGGCTGCTCCGGGGATCCCCACAAGAACAACGGAGAGCCATGGTGATGGACCAGGTACCAGACTCCCTCCTCTTCGATGAAGATATTTGTGGTTAAAACCGTGCTTTCCGTGAGACCTCCGCCACTCAAGGTCAGGATGTTTTCCAGACAAATCACCAAAGCCCAATCTCCCTGCAGTGTGACATGAACTTCGCCGAGCGTGAACTTAATGAACTGGGTGTTGGAAAAAATCCGGGACCAGCTCTCGCGGACCTCGTTCCAACCCTTCATCAAGGGCCATCCGGGGTGAATGCATTGGGCCCTGCTGTCTTTGACCCAAATTTTTTCCATGACCTCCAGATCCAGACTCTCAAAGGCCCGGTAAAACTGGCGATTTACCTCTTTCACCTGCTCTTCCGAAGTCATCCACTTACCCTTCTTGAAAATGGAAATTTACTGTAGAGGAGACCTTTCGCCTTGTCAAGGATACCCGATTTTCGTCGGAATCAGTTATCAGCTTTCAGCAATCAGCTGTCAGCTCCGGAGATCCGGGTCCCCTGATTCTCTTCTCAATTTCAGGCTGATCGCTGAATGCTGACTGCTGAATACTAAGCCCTGCATGTGATATAGTTTATGCGAGCTAGCAGTACAAATCGGTGAGGAGGCAAGTCCGGCCATGAATGATTTCCAGGAGGCAATTCTGATCGTGGCGGCAAGCACGATCAACGCGGACATGTATTACGCCAGCCGCTTTTTAGCTCCCGACCCCTTCATCTTTCTCCAGAAGGGCGCCCGCAAGTGGATTGCCGTCAGCGATTTGGAACTGGATCGGGCTCGGGCCCAGGCAGACGTCACTGAGGTGCTCCCCTTGAGCCGCTTTTCCGAACGGCTGCGGGAACAAGGATCTCCTGAGCCGGGTCCGGTCGATCTCCTTGCAGAGATTCTAAAGGAACTCGGCATCAACTCTCTCGTAGTCCCGGCCTCTTTCGGCCTGGAACTTGCCGAGTCCCTGCGGGCCGGGGGATATCGCGTCGACTTCAAGAAGGACCCCTTCTGGGACGAGCGTTTGCGGAAATCTCCCGAAGAGATCAGCTTCCTTGCCCAGGCGTTGCGGGCCACCGAAGAAGTGCTGGCGCTGGCCTTGGAAACTCTCCGTCAATGCACGATCCGAGACGGTCTCCTGTACCAGGGTTCCCAGCCGCTGACAGCCGAATCCCTCCGTCGCCAGATTCATCACGGCCTACTGGATCGGGACTGTGTGGCCGAGCAAACGATCGTGGCCTGTGGGGATCAGGGGTGCGATCCCCACGAGGAAGGAAAAGGGCCTCTCCTTCCCCATCAGTCGATCATTCTCGATATCTTCCCCCGCTCCCTGGCAAGCCGCTACCATGCGGACATCACGCGTACCGTCGTCAAAGGCACTCCTTCGGACGGACTCAAGAAACTTTTTGATGGGGTTATCGCTGCGCAAGAAGAAGCCTTTTCCCGGATTCGAGCTGGTGTGACGGGCCAAGAGGTACACGAGGCAGTTTCCTCTTGTTTCGAACGGCTTGGATTCAAGACCGGCGAAGTCAGCGGACGCCGGCAGGGCTTTTTCCACGGGACAGGCCACGGGCTCGGGCTGGACGTTCACGAACTCCCCCGACTCGGAAAGGGCGGAGGACCCCTGGAAGCGGGTAATGTAGTGACAGTGGAGCCCGGACTTTACTGCCCCGGGATCGGAGGAGTGCGCCTCGAGGATGTGGTGGTGGTCCGGGAAGCAGGCTGCGAGAACCTGACACGCGCTCCCAAATTTCTTCAGCTCTGAATGGCCAGCAGTCAGCTCTCAGCCGGAAATTGGAAGAGCATCCTAAGAACTCCGCAGCTGACCGCTGAAAGCTATTCTTCCGGATGGGAATTGAAGTGTAGAGCGGTTTTTTCGATGGGCGTGGAAAGGACAACGCTCGTCAGAGTCTGAGTGACCCCCTCAATGGACCGAACACGGCTGATCAGGTTCTCTAGGGTGGAGGTGTTTTCCGTTTTGACCTTGAGCATGAAGGCGTGCTCACCGGTCACGTGGTGGCATTCCAAGACATCTATGAGTTTCCCAATTTCCGCTTCGAAGGGCCCAATTTGCTGGGGGTGGCTGACCGAGACACCGATGAAGGCTGTGATATCTTTCCCCACATTCCTGGCATCGACAATGGCACGGTAGCCTTTGAGTATCCCTTTTTTCTCCAGCTTTCGGATCCTTTCCACCACGGAAGGGGAAGACAACCCTACGGAATGCGCAATATCCCGCAGGGAAATGCGGCAGTTGTCCTGCAAAATCTCTAAAATCTTCAGATCCGTTTTATCCATGAGTATCCCTGCCGAAGTTTGTTAAGTGAGAAGCCCCATTTGCCAAAATTATAAAGGGATTTTCCCGGAAAGGTCAAGGCTTGACGAAAAGAAAGTTGACCATTTCCTCATTTCATGTTATCAAAAAACAACGTATTTTGGTGTGTGCCGAGAGGGGGCTTCGAGGCACCACACTCCACACCTTCGCGAGATGGATTGGCGTCGCTGGTAAATCTTCCCTTCTCTCTGCAAATTCGAGCCACAAGCCCCAAAGGATCCGGAACGGAAAGCTGATGCTCACTTACCCACGTTTCAACCGGAAGCTCCTCTACAATCCGGAGTTTGAGCACGACAGCTGCGGCGTTGGATTTGTTGCCAACATAAGCGGGCAGCGCAGCTTTGAAATCGTCCGCCAAGCCCTGGGCGGGGTCATGAATCTGACTCACCGGGGAGCCATTGATGCGGATACCAAAACCGGGGACGGAGCCGGGATTCTGACCCAGATTCCGCACCGGTTCTTCCAGAGAGAATCCCGCAAGCTCGGCTGCCGCCTGGAACGACCCGAAGACTTGGCTGTCGGCATGGTCTTCCTCCCACGCCAGAATCCGGAAGAACAAAATTTCTGCCGCCAAATTCTGGAAGAGATTTGCCGGAGAAGAGGACTTGGAATCATCGGCTGGCGGCCCGTCCCGACGGACCCTTCGGTTCTGGGATATAAGGCCGCCTCTACCCGCCCGGAGTTCCAGCAGTTTCTCGTGCTTCGCCCGACAGATGCCTCAGATGCCCAGTTCGAGCGCGCCCTCTACCTGGCCCGCAAAGAAGCGGAAAAAAGAATTGACGAAGCCAGGATCGGCGATTTTTACGTCCCTTCCTTCTCTCACAGGACACTAGTCTACAAGGGACTTCTCGTAGCCCCTCATCTTCCGAACTTCTTTCCCGACCTGAGCGATCCCGACTACGAGTCGGCTCTGGCCGTCTTTCACCAGCGCTACAGCACGAACACTTTCCCCACCTGGCAGCTGGCTCAGCCTTTCCGGGCTCTGGCCCACAACGGGGAAATCAATACACTGAAGGGAAACCGCAATTGGGTGCGGGCTCGTGAGCCCGAACTCAGTTCCCCTGTGTGGAAAGAAGAAATCCATTGGCTCAGGCCGATTGTCCAAGTCGGAGGCAGCGATTCGGCAAGCCTGGACAACGTCCTGGAGCTGTTAACCCTGTCCGGCCGCGAACTCCCGGAAGCTATGATGACGCTGGTTCCCGAAGCCTGGGAGAACATGCCCCGCATGAATCCGCGCTGGAGAGCTTTTTACGAATACCAGGCTCTGTTCTCCGAATCCTGGGACGGACCGGCGGCTCTTGCCTTTTCGGACGGGAACATAGTTGGGGCTTGCTTGGATCGGAACGGCCTTCGTCCTTCCCGCTACAAATTGACTGACGACGGCACTTTGGTATTGGCTTCTGAAGTAGGGGTGCTGGAGCTTGACGAACAGCGGATCGTAAAGAAGGGACGCTTGGGCCCGGGCCAGATGATTGCCGTCGACACACGGGCAGGCCGTCTGATGACCAATGATGAAATCAAGAACGCGTTCTCCAGCCGTCTCTCTTACGAGGAGTTGCTGGAAAAAACAGTTCGCTACTTCCCGGCCAAGGGAGCGGAACCGATCAGTCCCATCCCGCTGGATGAGCCTTACAATCTTCTGGAGCTTGAGAAGGTTTTCGGCTACACGCGGGAGGAAATTTCCCTGGTCCTCACCCCGATGATCGAAAAAAAGGAGCCCGTGGGTTCCATGGGAGATGACACCCCGATCTCCGCCCTCTCCCGGCGGCCGCGTCTTCTCTACTCCTATTTGAAACAGCTTTTTGCCCAGGTGACCAACCCTCCGATTGATCCAATCCGGGAAGAGTTGGTTATGTCACTGCATACCTATCTGGGAAAAAGGCCGAGCTATCTTGCGCTCAACGGCGGGAACGATGATACCAGGCTTTTGCATCTTGCGACACCCATTCTTACGGATCGCGAACTCGAGAGCATCCGGAAGATTTCCGATCCGAGTCTCGCCTGCACCACGCTGGACTGTCTCTTCCCCGTAGATCGTGGAACCGAGGCGCTGGAATCCAGTATTCGAGATCTCTGCAACCGGGCCATTCAGGCAGTTTTGGCCGGCAAGACCATCCTGATTCTGAGCGATCGCGGGGTAAATTCTTCTCGGGCTCCGATCCCCATGATTCTCGCTGTGGGAGCGATTCACCATCACCTGATCCGTCAGGGCAAGCGCACTCAGGTAAGCCTCATTGTTGAAACAGGAGAAGCCCGCGAGGTTCACCACATGGCGGTTCTTATCGGGAACGGAGCAAGCACGATCAATCCATACCTGTCCTGGAGCTTGGTCGACTCCCTGGCAACTTCCGGAGCTTTCCCGAATCTCAGTCGGGAACAGGCTCTCGAGAACTACCGGAACACATTGAACAAGGGAATTCTCAAGATCATGTCCAAGATGGGGATCTCCACGATCAGCAGTTATCACGGCGGCCAGCTCTTCGAAGCCATTGGAATCGGGAAAGAGGTCATCGACCTCTGCCTGCCGGGAACCCCGTCAGCCATCGGAGGTCTGGATTTCAGAGAAATCGCTGCGGACATCTTGCACCGGCACCGGGATGCTTACGGTGATTCCGATATGCTCGAGTATGGAGGGGATTACAAGTACAAACACGACGGGGAATACCACAGCTTCAATCCCCACGTAGTGGACGCTCTCCATAAGGCCATCGTAGAAGGCAGAGCGGAAGAATACCGGCGCTTTGCCGATCTGGTTCAGAGCCGGGATCCTATGTCGATCCGTGATCTCTTGCTTGTAAAGAAGGGGAATCCAATCCCTCTCGAAGAAGTTGAGCCCCTTTCCGAAATTACCCGTCGCTTTACGAGCGCCGCCATGTCCCTGGGCGCTCTGAGCCCTGAAGCCCACGAGACTCTGGCCATTGCTATGAACCGCATCGGAGCCAAGAGCAACACCGGAGAAGGGGGCGAAGATCACCGGCGCTTCCACGAAGTGACGCCCGAGGGAGATTCGAGCAACAGCAAGGTGAAGCAGGTGGCTTCGGGGCGTTTCGGTGTCACGCCGGAATACCTGGTCCATGCGGAGGAACTTCAGATCAAGATGGCCCAGGGGAGCAAACCGGGAGAAGGGGGACAGCTACCGGGTCATAAGGTCGTGGCTCACATTGCCGCGATCCGTAACTCGATCCCCGGAGTCACACTGATCTCTCCGCCGCCTCACCACGACATTTACAGCATCGAGGATCTGGCTCAGCTCATTTATGATTTAAAACAGGTGAACCCGCGGGCCAAGGTAAGCGTCAAACTCGTCAGCGAAGCGGGGGTCGGAACCATTGCCGCCGGCGTGGCCAAAGCGTTTGCGGACCTCATCCTCATCAGCGGGCACGACGGGGGAACCGGCGCCTCTCCTCTGAGCTCCATCAAGAACGCGGGCTGCCCGTGGGAACTGGGGTTGGCCGAGACCCAGCAGGTCCTCATGCTGAACGGCCTGCGCGGCCGCGTTGTGTTACAGACTGACGGAGGGCTTAAAACCGGTCGGGACGTAATCTTCGCAGCTCTTTTTGGCGCGGAAGAGTACGGATTCGGTTCCGCCGTCGTCGTCGCCACAGGATGCCGGATGGCCCGGCAGTGCCACATGAACACTTGCCCCGTGGGAGTCGCTACCCAGGACCCCAAGCTGCGGGAGAAGTTCTGGGGGACTCCGGAAATGGTGGTGAACTACCTCACCTTCGTCGCCCAGGAAGTCCGAGAGATTTTGGCGGAGATGGGATTCCGCAAGCTGGATGAAATTATCGGACGCACGGATCTGCTGACGCCCAAAGATCTCTCCAAATACCCCAAGACCGCAACCCTCGATCTCGGCGCCTTGCTGGCTCAGGTAGACCCGGAGGGAGAGTGCGCCAGACACCATACACAGGAGCGCAACGACCGGGCGGATGACGAGCCCTTGGATGCAACCATACTACGAGACGCAACGGAGGCCATCGAAGGCAGGGGTCCCATAAACCTTTCTTATAAGATCCAGAACACGAACCGCACGGTGGGCGCCCGTCTAGCGGGAGAACTGGCCACCCGTTACGGAAACACCGGGCTCCCAGAGGGAAGCATCCGGATTCACTTTCAAGGCAGTGCGGGCCAAAGCTTTGGCGCTTTCTGCCTACGGGGGATGGAGTTGATTCTGACCGGCGAAGCCAACGACTACGTGGGAAAAGGGATGAACGGAGGAACCATCTCCGTCCGTCCTCCCGAGGGAGTTTCCTACCGCTCCCACGAAAACTCCATCGTCGGCAACACGATTCTCTATGGAGCCACCGGTGGTTCGTTGTTTGTAGCGGGTCTGGCCGGTGAGCGCTTCGCCGTTCGCAACAGCGGAGCACGGGCCGTTGTGGAGGGGGTTGGTGATCATGGCTGCGAGTACATGACCGGAGGCATCGTGGCCATTTTGGGAGCCGTAGGGCGCAACTTCGGTGCCGGCATGTCGGGTGGTCTGGCTTACGTCTTTGACGAAACCGGAGAATTCCCTGAGCTCTACAACCGGGAACTCATCCAACCGGAGCGCATTTCGACCCAGGAAGATCGGAAAGAATTGCGCCGTCTTATTGAGGACCACTTGCGCTGGACCCAGAGCGCCCGCGCCCGGGATCTCCTGGCGCGCTGGGACGAGGTTCTTCCTCTATTCTGGAAAGTGGTCCCCCACTCCGCCGAGGCGACTGCCCAGGCGACTCCCAAAGGGGTGGAAGCTTTGTCGGCCGGCCGCAGCATGGC
This sequence comes from bacterium, assembly GCA_035288405.1. Classification (GTDB taxonomy): domain Bacteria; phylum JACPSX01; class JACPSX01; order JACPSX01; family JACPSX01; genus JACPSX01. The sequence goes on from DATEAK010000330.1 coordinate 19,316, forward strand.
CGGGGCACATCGCTAGTAACTCCTTCTATTGCAGATTCTTATCTCCTGATTTTCCCACAAACTCAGCATCTGAGACATGGCCTGCAAGGGGGCACATTGGATGGCTTGAGTCCTTGCCCAGTGATATATTTATATTTAGGGGAAGTTCTGCAGGGGAAAAGGGAGGAAAAACCATGGCAGGCATGAGAGAGTTTTTCAACAATCTCATCGCTGCGTCCCTATCGTACCTGCCCAAGGAGACCACGCAGCACTTGGTGAACAGCGAGAAAGAACTGTTCCTGGCCGTCCGCTCTCTTCTGGACGAACAAATGAAGTGGTGCGATTTCCACCTCGCTCGGGCCGCTGAGAAGCGCGAGAGTCGCCAAGCCAAGTCTTCTGAGGCAGAATCCTTGGACACGGCCACATGACTCGATGACGGAAGCATAACGGATTGGAGCCAGTTTGGAACTGATTCCCGGTCCGGGTTTCCTTCGCGCCTGATGGAATTCCCTAACCTGTTCTCTCTCCATGATTTTAACGACAGCCAGTGGAAAAAAGCAGAGGAACTTCCCCTCCTGCAAAAGAAGGCCTTTCTCCCTTTGGGGCGTAAAGTGAGAAGCCTCCCTGCTAGCTCGAAGGACTCGAAAGAATCTGCGCGGGACCCGGGATAACCCCCGATGGATCTGTTTCAGTCAAAGGCGCCACGATAAAATCAAAGCCAGCCAAGGCGTTCGGCACAAAGAGCAGATTTTTCCCTTTCCCAAAAGAGACCGAGAATCTGATTTCTTCAGTTCCGCCCTGCATTACTGCGATGGGCTGGCAACTGGCGGTGCTGGTACTGGCGGAATGGGTGCAATGACTACCCCTGGCGCTGCTGGAGCTATTACCGGCGGCGGGGCTCCCGTTGGACCTGCTGCCGTCAGAGCTGCCGCCACCGGGGCAGTCTGCGTCTGCACATTCGTCGCCGCAGTGGTCGCCGTCTGCAACGCTGCCTGCGCCGCCGTCACGTTCCCCTGGGTCGCCGCTGTGGCCGCCGACGTGGCCGCCGTGGTTGACTGCTGTGCCGACGTTATGGCCGCTTGCATCTGGGTCGCCAGAGCCTGGGCCTGAGCCACCCCAACCGTGCTCGCCGAGTTAGCTATACTGCTTAGGGCACTTACCGCCGTCGTGGTTGCTCCACCCGCCTGCACTGCCGCTTGGGCCGCTGCCTGCGCCGCCGCAGGATTTGCGGCTTGGGTGGTCACGACCGCAGTCACGCTCTGCGCCACCGACGTCGTCGACTGACTGGAAATTGTCATTGCCTGCTGCGCCTGTTGCGTGGCAAACGTCGCCGCCGCCGTATTCCCCGCCGATGCAGCAGTAATCGCGGTCACCGCTGCCTGCGTCGCCAGCGTCTGAGACTGGGCCGCCTGCATCACCGCCTGGGACATCGTCTGCAGATTCGCCGCCGCCGCCCCCGTGGCCGTCGTAGCACTTGTCGCCACCGCCTGGGCTGCCGCCACCACCGTGCTCACCTGCGCCGCCGCCTGCTGCGCCACCTGCGCCGCCGCCACCGCCAGGGTCGCCAGCGCCCGATCTCCCTGGGCCTGCGCAGAGGCCACCACTGCCTGCGCCTGCGCCAGGTTCGCCGCCGTCACCGTTGCCTGCGCCACCGCCTGCACTGCCTGCACCGCCGCCTGCTGCGCCGCCCCAGGAGCCGCCTGCACTATCTGAGCAATCTGCTGGATTGTCTGCTGCGCTGCCTGCGCCGCCGCTACCGCCGAGGTGGCCGCCGCTACCGCCGCAGTATCTCCCATTTTCTGCGCTTCAGCTACCGAATCCCTCGCTGCCGCCAAGGACGCCTGCGCCTGCACCGCGGACGCCGCCGCCGCCGTGACCGATGCCGCCACTTGCTGGGCTGCCTGCGGCCCCGCTTCCCGCACCGCCTGCGCCGCCTGCAAAGCCGCTCGCGCTGCCTGCTGCGATGCCGCCACCGCCTGCGCCGCCGCCTGCTGAATCGGCGCCTGCCGCGCTGCAGCCGCCGGCACCGTCGGGATCGTGGGACTGATCGGTGCTGATGTTGTCCAGTTCCCCGATATCAGACTCCCACCAGTCTCCCCTTGCAAACCAACCCCCAGGTTGCCATCCGTTCCCCTCAGGGCCGCCACTACGGTAGGCGTTTCCAGAGAATACTCACGCTGCCCTTCCTGGCTGCGCAAATTAAAGGCAATCTTCCCCAGCAACACCCGCATCTTACGCACCACCACCAAGCGGCGCACAAAAAACCCCCGGCTTTCCTTCTTCTCTGTGATCCGCACGTTGGAGTCCGGAGATACCTCCACGGTTCCTCCATCGGACCACACAACCCGCGCCCTCCCCTCCTGGGTTACCACTTTGTCCCCGCTGGTCAGCTCCACCGGCACCCGCTCCACAACAACCCAGTTCTCGTTGTTTTTCACCCAGACCACCCCGTTGAATTGATCGATCCGGGCAATCGACTCACTCTGGGCAAACACAGACGGGGGAATCAAAAAAGACCCAAGGACCAGCAGAAGAAGCAGAAGGGCCGCGCCCTGCACCAGGGAACGGTTCGAGAAGGAGAAACCTTTCAGGTAGGAGCGCCGCATCTTGCACCTCCCAAAAAAGCTGGAGATCGGAGTTGTTCGTGTCCTTTAGCTTTGTCTCGAAAATAAGACCGGGTTTACTCTCCCGGACCCCCAGGGAGTAACAATCACAATTCTAAGGGTGAACCAGGGGAAAGACAACAAATTTATGAACCTACAGCCAGTGACAACCGTCACATTTTGAGCCGACCGGGAGACCGAGAGATCGGGGGCCGAGAAACCCCGGAAAAAAGCGAAACCATAAGAGCACGGTACCCCAGGAACCACCATGAGAATCAGCACTTTTGCCTGAGTAAAGGGCGTGAACCCGAGGGGGGTTATTTTGTCTTCATCTCGAAGACTCCATCCCAGTCCGCAGGGGGTGAGTCAACGATCAAATCCTTGCACCGCTCGATGTACAACTTGCAGACGCTATCGGTGGGATAGATCCCAAGCGCTTTCGTGAACAGCTCGATGGCCCGCTCCCACTGCCGGTCCCTGTAGCAACCCATCCCCTCCGTATAGACTTGCAGGAACTCTCCCTCCTGGTTGCCTTGGCCGTCAGACTTTCCCCGCAACTCGAAGATGCGCACAGGCATATTCTTCCCCACAACCCTCACTGAATCGAGCTCCCTCACATGAAAGGCCCCTTTGATCACGTTACAAGTGAACTCGCTGATGATCACGTTCGTGTGGTACTGCTTGTTGGCGCCTTCGAGCCGCGATCCAAGGTTCACACTGTCGCCCGTGACTGTATAGTCAAACCTCTTGCTCGACCCCATGTTCCCCACCACCATAGGCCCCGTATTGACGCCAACGCCAATATCGAAAACGGGGATGTTCTGTTCTTTCCACCTCGCCTGCAGACGTTTGAGCTCCGAAAGCATGTCAAGAGCCACCGTACACGCCCTGTGTGCGTGATCGGGCTGCGGGATCGGAGCGCCAAACACCGCCATGATCGCATCTCCCATGTACTTGTCGAGGAGGCCGTCTTTGGCCAGGATCAGGTCTGTCATGGCCGTCAGGTACTCGTTCAGCAGGTGTACGAGTGCCTCGGGTTCCAATTTCTCTGAGACGCTCGTGAACCCGCGAATGTCGGAAAACAGAACGGTTAGCTCCCTTTTCTCTCCTCCCAGCTTAAGCATCTGGGGATTCTTTAGGACCTCGTTTACGACGGATGGATTCAGATACTGTTGGAAAGCCCCCTTGACTTTTCTCTTCTCCCGTTCCTCCGTCATGAAACGGTAAGAGATGACGCCCACAAAGCAAAGGACGATCGAGAAGGAAGGATAGATGAGGTTCAACCACATCCGATACTTAGCAAACATGACGTACGCAAAATAGAAATAGCCGCCTAAAAGGGCCAGAGAAAATAGAGGTCCCCAAAGCTTGGGCAAACGGGGGAGAATCACTCCGGACCCAAGTCCAAACAGGAGGACGAAAAATAAATCAAGAAACGTCATCCAATCGGCCCTTTCAAGAAAGCTTGCATGGATGATGTTCTCGACCACGTTGGCGTGTTTTTCCACGCCGGGAAGCGCCTTGGACAAGGGGGTCACCTTCTGATCGTACAGGCCTGTGGCGGTAGCCCCGACAAGGACGGCCTTACCCTGAAATGTCTCCGGAGGCACCCGTCCATCGAGGACATCGGTAAAAGAATAGCGAGGAAAGGTGTTCGAGTATCCGTTGTAATTAATCAACATGCGCATGCGCTCATCCGTTGGAACAAGCATATCATTTATCTCTATCCCTTCCCCGAAGTTCGCGATGATCTCATCCGGCGGCACTCCCAGATAAGTTCGAGCCACCTGGAAGGCAAAAGAAGGGTAATAGGATCCTTGGTACTGAACCAGCAGAATCTCCCAGCGCGCGACGCCGTCGATATCGGGCCTCATGTTGGCGTGACCGACAGCCAATGCATACTTACCCAGCACTTCGAGAGGAGCAGTGAGGTTAGCGGCAACAATCGGGGGAATCAGGCGCGTGACCTCTTTGTTCTTTAGGAGCTTGAACTCCGATTTTCTCAAGTAAGGAGGAGCGGGCCTCCCGGTTGTGACCACTCCTGCGGTAGGCCCTTTGACCGGGGACCCGGCTTCCGGGTGCAGGACAGGAGCATCGACTCCATCAAAAAACATAGCGAGTACCACGGAGCCTGATCCTCTGATGGCTTCGCCAAGGAGGTAGTCATTGTCTGCTTTCCTCTCCTGCTCTTCCAGGAGTTTGGAAAACCGTCGCCCCTGGTCACTCTGACGCTCAAGGCCCAGAACATTGTATCTTTCCCGCAGCGTACGGATCTGTTTGAGATCCGCGCTAACCTCGGGTTCGCTGAAGATAATATCAAAGCCGATGACCCGCGGTTTCCCCGTGGAAATTTTGTTGATCAGATCCGCCATGCGGGAACGGGGCCAGGGCCACCGGCCAATCCGTTCAATACTCTTGTCATCGAGGGCCACAATCACAGTCTCAGATCCGACCTTCTTTTGCCCCCGTAACTTAAAGCGTAGATCGAGAGTCTTCAACTCCAGAGACTCGAACATGGCAAGATCAGAACCGATAAAGAGAAGGACCGCTACAAACAAGGTAATGAGGGCGCTGAGCCAGAAGGCTGACATTCTTAAACGAGGAAATCTCATAGACAAACCCTTCTCCCCGGGGATACGCGTGAAAAATGGTGTTCCGCCAGACCCCAGTTCATTGGGCTATCCTCCCGATGTCCTCTTCTTTAATTTTTCGATGGCCCATCTGGCCCGCTTTCCCACCTCGCCTTCCCTTTCTGTTTGCTCAAGGTACATGAGGGGCCCCAGGGCTTCCGGACGACCTAGCCGACCCAACGACTCAGCCGCGAAGGCCCTTACCCAGGAGTCCGGATCCCCCAGCAAACCAATGAGGGGTCCGTAGGCGCTCTCAACCCCCAGAAAACCTAGCGCCAACGCCGAAAAGGCCTTAAGGTTCGTATCCCTCCCGGAAAGGCCGGCAACGAGCTTACCGTTTATCTTCTTCTCGCCGATGAAGCCCAGAGCGAAAGCAGCAGACTGGCGCACTTCACCATTGGAGTCGGACAACAATTCGGCCAGGGGGGCAGCCGAGGTCTTTCCCCCAATGAATCCCAGGGCACTTGCCGCGTACTTCCGGACGGCGGGTGCCTGATCCTTAAGACGCCTCACAAGAGCTGGCTCGGCGCGCTCATCGTGCACGGCGTTAAACGCCAGCGCGGAAAACGTCCGATGAAGAGCATTTTTGCTCGTCAGTTCCTGGATCAGAAAAGAGTTCGGGCTTTTTACCTGTCCAACCCGGCGGATAAAATCAATCACATTCCGGGCAAATACCCGCTGCTGGTTCTGCCCCTGCCCGTCCTTGGCCTGCGTGAGAAATTGCAGGATGTTCTGGTTCCTTGGGTGCGCGATTCCCACCGCCGCAAAATCCGGAAGGTCCGCTTTGTTCTCTTGCATTGCACTAAGCAGGGCATCGATGACACGATCATCCTGGATCTCCATGAGCGCATGAGCGGCAAACCTCCTAACCCACTCGCTTTCGTCCCTCAAGCGACCCACCAGAGCATTGACCTCCTTCTCGCTGTCGTGGAATTTGAAAAAAGCAAGGGACCGGGCCGCGAAAAGCCGCACCTCGTCGTCCGGGTCTTCGAGAGCTTCCAAGAGGGGCGCCACCGCCCCCCGTTCTCTCGTGGTGCCGAGTTCTCTGGCCGCTTCGGCCCGCTGCTCCGGCTTGCCTGTTTTCAGAACCTTAATCCACCTATCCCTGGCCGGTGCCGATGAAGCCGTCGAGCGCGGGGTCTCTTTTCGCTCCAGTGCCAGGGCCGGTCTCTCCAGCACACCCAAAAGAAACAAAAGACAGAGAAGGAGCGAGATGAATGCGGTCGGAATTGGATTCAGGTGACCTCCAAGGCTGTCAAATCGTTTCATCACTGAACACCTCACCTTGCTCGCGATGGCCACTTTGAGAGAAGTGCATCAATCGCCGTGGCTAGCAGCTCTGTCCCTGGATGATAAGACGATACAGGTGTTGGATGATAATCCGAAAGCCCGGTCGCGTTGACCCCGATGATGACAATTGCCCCCTGAAGAGGCGCAGACAGATCTTCTCCCCCAAGCACTCGTTCCGCGGAGACACGTGGGAAACGGCTGCCCGGAGCTGTAAATGAAAGAGGGATGTCTCCCGCGGAATCGACCGGAATGTTCACGTCTTCCGTCTCGATACGGTCGCCCGGGTGCACAATGACCTTGGATAAGGTTAGTTTCTTGAGCCAGCTCACCAGGGCGAGCGGCAAGGAAGGATACACTTCTCCCCTATAGGACACCACGAGGGTGCCTCGTCGCACGAGTCCCGGGCCGGCCCCGCTCCCCCGAGATTCCGGGAACACGTTGACGAATCCCAACCCCGCTGCCTTTCGAGCAAAGAGAGGAACGGGGAACAACAGCCCATTTGCCTCCCGTAGCTCGTCAATCGATTCTCGCCCTTTGGCGAGAGCATTCCTTTGGAGAAGCGTAAGGCGCTCCAACTCGGGAGTAACTCCTTGCCTTTCAAACTGAAAAGCAAAGGCAAGAAATACGTTCCCACTCGCGCCGATAGAATCGGCCAGCTCCCTGTCCTTCTCAGGAAACTGTACATCGCTTTCGCTCAACAAGAGATCAACAACAACCGCCTTGGGAGAGAACTTCTCCGTAGCACGAAGGAGTCTTGCTTGGAGATCACGAGGCCATGGCCATCGTCCAAATCTTGCCAGGCTGGCATCATCGATATCAACAATAACAAAGCCGGAAGCATTGGCCGGAAAACTTGTAGCAGGGACGCAGAGGAGGGCCAAAAGCATAAACGCGAAAATCATCGGCATGCGAGAAACTAGCTTTTGGATTGGTGCCATAGGAAAGGAGAGGCTTTCTCCGGAACCTGGGGTCTTCGCCATGAGCGATTCGCAGGAAAATAAGCCCGCAGAGCCCCGATGACAGCAGTCCGCTGGACCTGTAGTCCGCACTCGCAGGTTGGATCGCCGGATCATGGCAAACCTCGAAATGAGTGCGCAAAGGAAAAGTGGGAACCCAAATGGCCCCCCCCAACTACCGGCATTCCCTCTTTTTTATAGAGTCGAATCTAATGAAAAGCAACGGGTTTTCCAAATAAAAACAAAATAATGTCACGCTTTCAGATCATTTGCGACCCGCGATCTTAGGACAGGCAGGTTTAACGCTGGGATCAAAGCAGCTTGCTGGGGACCCAGGGAACCTTTGCCCCTTGACATTGCGCGTCCCAACCGTTACAGTAATTCTTATTTTTGGGGAGCTTGTAGCAAAGCTGCAAGTGGTAAGATGGATGAAGCAACTTTAAACCTTTTCCGTGAACTCCTGTTCAAGAAAAAGCAGGGTCTGCAAATCGGTCCCCTCAATGAGGGAATTCAAGTGGTCAAGGAAGATCTCCCCGATACGATCGACCGCTCGGCCCTCGAGAGCGACCGCAATTTTGCCCTCCGCCTGAAGGACCGCGAGCGCAAGCTGATCAAGAAGATTGACGAGGCCTTGAAGCGCATCGAGACCGGCGATTTCGGTATTTGCGAGGCCTGTGGAGAGGAAATCGGTGTGGAACGCTTGAAGGTCCGTCCGGAAGCCACCCTCTGTATCGCCTGCAAAGAAGAGCAAGAGAAGCGTGAAAAGCTCCAGGAGTTGAGTTAGCTCCCGGGAAGTCCCAGAGCCGCCAGAATTTCCTTCTGGAGCGCAATCAGCCTGGGATCATCAATCTGCCGCACCCGAGGGACATCTACCGGGACGGTCTTCATAATCGTGGCCGGCCTGCTGCCGAACAGGTGCACGCGATCCGCCAGGTACACGGCCTCCAAAGCATTATGAGTCACAAAGAGAACCGTCCTGCGGTCTTCACGCCAGATGCGCAGGAGCTCCTGGCGCATCGTGCGGGCTGTGAGTTCGTCCAGATGGCTGAAAGGCTCATCCATCAGCAGAATATCCGGATCGATGACCAGCGCCCGGGCAATGGCAACCCGCTGCTGCATTCCTCCCGATAGGGATAGAGGGTATTCATCCACGAACTGCTCCAGCCCTACGAGCTTCACGTAATGGCTTACCCGGTCGGTCCACTCCGAGCGCGGGATTTGCCGCGCCTCCATGACGAAGTGGAGATTTTCCCGCACGGTACGCCAGTTGAGAAGCCGGCTTTTTTGGAAAACATAGCCTGTCCTCACGGGCGTGACTTCTAGGCTTTTTCCCCCCACGGTCACCGTGCCGCCGTCGGTTTCCATCAATCCCGCCAGGATGTTCAAGATCGTGGATTTTCCGCAACCGGAAGGCCCCAGGAGACAGCAAAATTCTCTTTCCTCTACAGAAAAGCTGATTCCCCCGAGGACAGGAAGCGGCGTCCCGTTCTGCAACTGGAAGGTCTTATGAAGATCCTCTATCACCAAGAAGGACATGGAGTACTTTACCCCCGGGAGGATTACATCAGGGTTACAG
>DATEAK010000331.1:0-5691 GCA_035288405.1 bacterium
AGGGAAACCCAGACGACGCACCAGGCGAGGGCCTCGCGGAGGGACAGCACATGGGGTCTCCGGTGAAACACGGCGAGGTCGATGATGAGCATCACCGATACCATGACGCCGAAGGCCACCCATAACCACAAGTTCTCCATCTTTCCTCCCTATGGAGAAGGCTCCTCCTCCACAGCCTGAAGCATTTTGGCAATGCGATCGATCTCCGCGCTTCCTCTCCTTTACGGCAGGAAACAGTCCCAAAAAGACAGGCGCCATTATAGACGCCTGCGGCGCTCTGCGAAATAGGCCAAACGAACTAGTACAGGTGTCTCCTAAGAAACGGCTCGTTCAGGCTTCAACCCATACCGTTTGATCTTGTGGTAGAGAGTCACCCGATCGATCCCCAGGGCACGGGCGGACCGGGAAATGTTCCAGTGATTCTGCTTGAGAACCTCCAGAATGTGATGGCGCTCGATCTCCTTCAAGGATTCCATCCCTGTCCTCTCGGAGCCATCATCCCCTTCCACCGTGAACAGGCCTAAATCACTGGGCTGCAAAATGCCGCCCGAGCCGACTACGGCACCTCTCTCCAGGACGTTTCGCAGCTCGCGTACGTTTCCAGGCCAGTCCCGGGACAGGAGAAGGTCCATGGCTTCCCTGGAAACTCCTTCCAGATTTTTTGCCATCTCCACGCTGAGTTGACCGAGAATATGTTCCACCAGCAGGGGAATATCCTCTTTGCGCTCCCGCAGTGGAGGAAGAGTGATGGCAATGACGTTCAGGCGGTAGTAGAGGTCTTCCCGGAATGTTCCTTCTTCCACGAGCTTCTTTAGGTTGCGGTTCGTTGCGGCAATGAGGCGCACGTCGACCTTGATCAGCTCGCTCCCCCCGACGCGCCGGAATTCTCTCTCCTCGATAACGCGCAGCAAGTCAAGCTGGAGCTTGGGGCTGATATCCCCGATCTCGTCCAGGAAGAGCGTTCCCCCGTGGGCCATTTCGAATTTCCCCTTGTTGCGGCTCACGGCGTCCGTAAAGGCTCCTTTCTCGTGGCCGAAAAGCTCGCTCTCCAGCAGTGTTTCCGTGAGCGCTGCGCAGGAGACTTCCACAAACGGGCCGTTGCTACGGGGGCTTTCCGCATGGATCGCTCGGGCCAGAAGTTCCTTTCCGGTACCGCTTTCCCCCAGGATCAGGACCGTGGAGTTACTCTTGGCCGCTGTTTTGGCCAGTTCGAAGAGTCCCTGCATTCGGGGACTCTTGCTCAGCAGATCCCGGAACCGGTACTGGCGCTTGAGTGCTTTGCGCAGAAGGATGTTTTCCCTGAGGAGATTTTGCTGGTTCACCAGCTTCTTGATCATGAGGGAGAGCTCTTCCGGCTCAAAGGGCTTGACCAGATAATCATAGGCCCCCATTTTCATGGCCTGCACGGCCGTATCCACCGTGGCGTACGCCGTCATAATCACAATGGCCGCCTCGGGTTTGATTTTCCGGGCGTTTTCCAGAACTTGCAGTCCATCCATTCCGGGCATCTTCAAATCCACGAGGAGGATGTTCCATTCACTTTCCTTAAGCTTGCCGATGGTGGTGGGGCCGTCGGGTGCCACATCGACAGTGTAGCCGTCTTCCTCCAGCCACCCCGAGAGCGACTCCCGCACAATCTCCTCATCGTCCACCACCAGGATCTTTACTTTCTCTCTCATTTCCCTTCCTCCCGTAGTAAATCCCCGAGAAGTACGGCGCAGTCCTGACAAAAAGCGCGGTTCTTGCGATCGACGTCAAAGACCGTGTTCGAGCGCTCCATGACACACCCACTGTTCGCGCAGTGAGTCAGTCCGAAGGTGTGGCCCAATTCGTGGAGACACTCCTTGAGCAACCGGTTCAGAAAGAGTCCGGGATTCCCGGATCGCCCGCCGGACTCTTCCCGCAGACGGGCCGTGGAAACAACCGCCCCTCTTCCTCCCAGTTGAGCTTCCCCGAAAACGAAGGTCAAAATCGGGATAAACAAGTCCCGGTCGGTAACCGCCAGGACTTTACGAGCATCACGGGGAAGACCTTCCAGAAGCCAGCGCAGGATGACCGTGGAAGAATGCTGTTTCCGGTTGGGATCAAAGGCCAGGGGAATACTCCCCTTCCGGATCCGGACGCGGGTGCGGCAGTGAAATACCTTTTCGATGTGGGTTTGGACTCTGTTCAAGAGGCTGCCATCCATTTGCCCTTCTCCGATCCACTCCAGGTAGATGGCCCCCTCCAACCATGGAAGAGGAAAGGAGACCGACCGGGATGGATCATAGGACAAGTCGGTCGTACTGGGATTCTTCATCTTGTTCCTTGCCCGGCCGGCTCACCGGTAGATGGACAATCATCGTAGTCCCCCGGCCCGGCTCGGTCTGGATTTCCAGCTTCCCTCCATGACGCTCGATAATCCCATAGACCACGGAGAGTCCCAGGCCGGTACCTTTTTCCTTAGTCGTAAAAAAGGGGTCAAAAATCTTGGAGAGGATCTCCGGTGGTATTCCGACCCCCGTATCGGTCAACCGGACTTGAACCCCCTCCTCCCCCTCGGGTGCCGACTCGATCGTAAGCGACCCTCCCTTATCCATAGCCTCGCAGGCATTCATAATGACGTTGAGGAAAGCCTGCCGCAGCTGCGCAAAATCCGCCTGAATCGTTGGCAATGGGGAAAGGTTCTTCTGCAGGTGGATTTCCTGGATGATGAGCTGGTTACCCAGGAGGGAGAGGGCCTCCTCGATCACTTGGTTTACGTCTACATCGGCGAAGGAAAGATCCCGCTGCCTGGAAAAATCCAGAAGGTTGCGCACAATTGTGCTGCAGCGCTGGGTCTCCCGCTCGATCAGGGAAAGATTCTTGAGAGATCCTCGCACAGCCTTCTCATCGGGCTGGCCGCGACTGAATTGCCGGATCATGAGCTTGGCGTAGGTCAGAATCCCTGAAAGGGGGTTGTTGATCTCATGAGCAATGGAAGCCGCCAGCTTTCCCAAGGAGGCGAGTTTTTCCGATTGGACCAGTTGCGCCTGAGCTTCTTCCAGAGCTCGGGTTCTCTCCCGTACTTTTTCTTCCAGTTTCTCCATAAGGCTCTGCAGATCTTCGTGTGCCCTTTTGAGAGAGCGGGTCATGCGGTTAAAGGCTTCTGCAAGAGATCCCATTTCGTCGGAGCGATCGACCGGGATCATGTGATCCAAGTCCCCCTCGGCGATCCGCTGCGTGCCCATCACGAGCTCTTGCACGGGACGGCCCACGAAGTGCCGGACCAGGAGCCAGACGAGCAGCGAAATCAACAGGACCGCTCCGGCCGCCAGGACGGCCGTCCGTCTTTGAATGGCGCCAATTTCCCGATCAATGTCCGCCAGGGAGATGCCGATATCGACCACCCCGAGGACCCTCTGGCTCGCCGGATGGACATGGCAACTGCTCGTGTAGCAACTCTTCTCGTTGTAAATGGGGGTGATCATCCCGAGGATGCGGTGTCGATTTCCATTCCTCCCCTCGTAAATGCGCGCTCGGGCCTGAGTGACAAGACTGACAGCCGGCCTGGTCATGCCCGGCCCGTGGCAGGCGTAGCACGCCTCGGCCTGTTTATCCACCAGCTCATTGATTTCGGACTTGCTGGTGGAGAAAGTGATCTTCCCTTCTTTGTTGAAGATCCTGACTTTCTCGATCCCCTCCTGCCGGCCGATGGTTTCCATGACCAAGTAAGCGTCTTGCCGGCGATCCTCGAGCATGTCCCGATAGGTGCTGCTTTTTACCGTGTCGCTAAAGAGGCTTGCCCCTCGCACCACTTCACTGATCAGGTGCTGGCGCTGAGTGCGAATCGAGACGTAGGAGAAAGCCAGAACCACGATGACGTTCACAATTCCGACGGCGATGACGACCTTTGTGCTTAAGTTGTTCCAGCCACCGGGCTTCAGGCGCACGAGCACCTCCAAGTTACCGGAAGGTCAGCGACACACACTGAACCGGGATTTCGAGGAATCCGTGTGAATGGAGAATGGGAGCGAATGCGAAGGGCAGCTCCTGACAGGATCGGGGGTTGCAATTCATGGTCCTTCTCCTGAACCATGACGCCCGCGTTGCTTAATTCAACGACAGATGAAAAAAGCTACATGGGCGTTGCCGCCCCCCTGTTTCAAAATATAACACTGTTTCATTTTTTCGCCATAGGACCGAGAACAGGGCGCGTCTCTACTCGCTTTCCTGGATCTCCTTAATCTCCTCCTCGACCTCAGCGAGCTCAGCTTCCAGGTGCTCTTTGTGCAACTCAAGGTCCTTTAGGGCTTGCTCCTTTGTGACCACAAAGCCCGGACAGCCGCAGCAAGGACAGCCGTGGCCACGGCTCTGAAAAATCCCCCAGCCAATGCGAGCCGCATGGAAATGCCTTCTCATCTCCGTTACTCCTTCCCCCCGAGAATTTACAATGTTCCAGGAGCGATCCTGAACCGTTTGAATCAACCTGCTAAGATTTCAGAGATCAGAGCGTGCACGGCAGTCTCGATTTGGTCGCGAATCTCCCGAAACTTGGACAAGATCTCTGAGTCGGTCCCTCTCGCAGCAGCCGGATCCTCTAGAGGCCAATGTAGCCTCTTGACCTGGGGCGGCAGGACGGGACAGCGCTCCTCGGCGCTGCCGCAAACGGTAACTACCAGATCCATCTTCCGAGCCAGGGATTCGTCAAACGCCTTGGACTTCTGCCCCGAGATGTCAATCCCCTTCTCTTTCATCACCTGCACGGCGTAGAAATTTAACTGACTCGGTTCCATGCCAGCGCTGGAGGCTTCTACCTGTCCCCGGCTGAAATGACGGGCAAATCCTTCGGCCATCTGACTGCGGGCAGAGTTTCCAGTGCACACGAACAAGATTCTCTTCATGATCAAAGTACCCAGTTGAAAAGATAACCCGTGAAAACAATTCCCGCCCCGACAACTCCGATGAAGACAGCAAGCAGACGGGGCTTGAGGACTTTTCTCAAGATCACCATCTCGGGAAAGCTCAGAGCCGTGACGGCCATCATGAAAGCGAGTGCGGTTCCCAGCGGGAGACCTTTCTCGATCAGGGATTGAACAATCGGGATTGTACCGGCCGCGTTGGCATACAGTGGGATACCGATAAGGACGGCAACAAGCACTCCGAATGGATTCTCCTTGCCGGCATACTGGGCCAGAAGACCCTCGGGGGCGTAACCGTGGATGAAGGCTCCCACACCTACTCCGAGAAGGACGAAGAGCCCCACCCGCTTGAGGATTTCCCGGCTATATTCCGCGCTGTCAAAGAGGCGCTGCCGAAAAGATGGAGAAAGGATTTCCGGGGACCTGCCCGTTTTGATTTCCCAAACATAGTCCTCCACAAAGCGTTCCAGGCGAAGGCGGCCAATCACGATTCCAGCTACGATGGCGATGAGAAGCCCCGACCCAATGTAGAGAAGCGCGATCCTGACGCCAAAAAGCCCCCAGAGCAAAGCCAACGCGACTTCATTTACCATGGGGGAAGAAACCAGGAATGAAAACGTGACACCAAGCGGGATACCGGACTCCACAAAGCCGATAAACAGGGGAACTGCCGAACAGGAACAAAACGGCGTCACAATGCCCAAGGCGGCGGCCAGGCCGTTTCCCGTATATTCCCGCTTCTGCACTAAGAGCTGTCGGGCGCGCTCCGGGGGAAAGTACGAGCGAACCATCGAGACAGCAAACACGATGA
>DATEAK010000332.1:0-3084 GCA_035288405.1 bacterium
ACGAGGAGAATCGACTGGGGACCGAAGATTGAAATGACTCCGTAGCTCTCTGTTTGATTTTCCAGAGTAACATCGGACATAAGGATGTATTTCTCCAAGGTTTCCTCGATCGTTTGTGTGGTGCATGGTTCGGTCAGGATCCAGCAGGCGTTTTCCTGGATGTAGATCCAGAGGTCCCCGATCATTTTCCCCTTCGGGGTGAGAAGGGTTGCATAGGTTCCCTCGCCTGCTCTCAAACGTTTCACATTGTTCGAGACTAAGCTGTGCAGAAACTCCTGCCGGTCTTTTCCGCCGACCTGTATCTTTCCCAGGAAACTTCGGTCGCACAGACCGACTCCTCCGCGCACTGCGCCATGCTCTTTGGCGGGGTCGCCGTAGTGCCTGGGGATTTCCCAGCCGGCGAGTTCTGCAAAGACGGCCCCGAGGCGGGCATGAGTCGTAGACAGTGGAGTCTGTTTCATCCGGTGTTCTCCGCGGACCAGAGATCTCTTAAAACTACCGCTCGGTCTCATTCTGAATCCAGAAGTGCTTACCGTCAAGGGGAGGAAGAACCGGGGCGCCCCCTTGGGCCCCCGAACGGCTTGTGGCATTCTCAAGCTGGAAAGCGTTCAGCAATCAGCCTGAAATTCTGAGGAGAATTGAGAAACTCTGGCCTCAGAAGCTGAAAGCTGAGTGCTGCGGGCTCTTACTGTCAGAAAATTTCCGAAGACGGGAGGTGGGCAAAGCTCAGGGATCGGGAGATCTTTGCGGCTACCGCCGCGTTATTCTTGAGCAGCGCGACATTGGCTCGCAAGCAGTGGCCTCCGCTTAGATGATCCAGCCTGTCCAGGAGAAACGGGGTCAGACGGGGACCACGAATCCTCTGTTGATCTGCTTCCTCCTGAGCCTGAGCGATGAGATTCTCCAATTCGGAGGCGTCCATGCCTGACTCCTCAGGAACCGGGATCGTGACCAACACGGCGGAAGAAGCTGAGAGTTCCCAGTGACATCGGGCTACCCGGGCGATTGTTTCCGGACTCGATGTCGAATGCGCAAGTCTCAAGCCGCTGTGAGGGGAATAGAAGGCAGGAAGCTCTTGGGTGCCGTAACCAATGACGGGGATTCCCAGTGTTTCCAGAAGTTCAAGGGTCTTGGGCAGGTCGAGGAGCGACTTCATTCCCGAACAGGCGACCACAAGGGGAGAGCAGCTGAGGGCCGACAGGTCGGCGGAAATATCGAGGCTGTTGGGAAACTGGCGATGGATTCCTCCAATTCCCCCGGTGGCGAGAACTCGAATCTTGACCCGACAGGCGAGCCGGAGCGTCGCGGACACCGTCGTGCCGCCCCATTTCCCGTTGCTGACCACCTGCGCCAAGTTTCCCAGGTTGATTTTGAAGCTGTCATCCCGCTCGGCCAGCGTGCGGATCTCCTCGTCCGTGAGGCCGACCCGGACTTTTCCCGCCACCACTCCAATTACAGCCGGAATGGCCCCGGCACCGTTTACGATTTCCTTCTACTCGCACACGGTTTCCCAGCCGGTAGGAGACGGCAAGCCGTGAGACAGCAAGGCTGACTCCAGGGCAACGATCGGTCTTCCGGTCTTCAGGGCGTTAGCCACAGAAGGGTGGATGCGAAGATAGTCATTGGGGATTTCCATGAATTTTCCTTCGGGCTGAAGTTGGAGCGGACGCTAACAGATTTTTTTTTGCAAGTCAACGCTGCTTCCCTGGGGAAATGGCCCTTGATCTGTCCGTGCTCCCTATGTTAATTTCAAAAAGAATTCCCAGACGCTGACGCGCTGAGGTTTACTGGGTGCATCGGTTTTTTATTGGCCGCGGTCAATTTGCCCCGCCCCAAATCACGATTTCCGGTAGCGACGTCGTCCATATCCGAAAAGTCCTGCGCTTGAAGCCCGGGGACAGGATCGAGGTGGTCGATGAAAAAGGGGATCTCTACTTGGTCCAATTGGAACAGGTGGAGGTGGACAGGGTCGGGGGGAAACTCATCGAAAAGATCCGCACGACAGCTCAGGTGTTCCCTGAGATCACCATCGCGCAGGCGGTTCCGAAGGGCGATAAGATGGATCTGATCGTGCAGAAGACCACGGAGCTGGGGGTCTCCCGGATCGTTCCGTTGTTGAGCGAGCGCGTGATTGTTCGCCTAAGCCCGGACCTGAAAGCCCGGCGGTTGGCGCGTTGGCGGAAACTGGCCCTGGAATCCGCCAAACAGAGCAAGCGTTTGTCTGTTCCACGAGTCTCCGAGTTCCTGCCTTTGGATGTATTCTGCCGGGAAAAGGAAGCCCGGGATCTTGGCATTATTTTTTGGGAGGGGGAAACCGCCACCCGACTCCGGTCTCTGCTGGCTGGAGCAAAGCGAGTGGAAAATATCGCGGTCATCATTGGTCCCGAAGGAGGATTTTCAAATTCCGAGGTGGAAATAGCACGGTCTTGCGGTTTCCACCCGGCGACACTTGGGCCCCGGATCTTGCGCACGGAGACGGTGGCCTTGAGTGTCTTGAGCGTACTACAATATGAGTTGGGAGATTTTGGTTAGCCCGCAGGCAATGCTGCAAATGCGCAGCGAACAGTAAGAAGGGAACCTCCAGCATCAGGGAGGTGTGCTGTTTGCGTTTGCTGGATGGGGTCAGTGGTTCCCAGAAGTTTTTCGGCCTGTGCGGGTTTGGAGAATCGGGCCTTCTCATATTCGGAATCAGGAGAGGAATCCAACGATGGAGAAGATCAGCCGCGCCCTTGTCAGCGTGTCGGATAAAAGGGGAATTGTCGAATTGGCCCGGGGTCTTCAAGAGATGGGAGTGGAAGTCCTGTCCACGGGAGGGACTGCCGGCCTGCTGCAAAAGGAAGGGATTCGGGTCATCAGCGTTTCGGATTACACCGGCTTTCCAGAGATTCTGGGAGGGAGAGTTAAGACTTTACAGCCCCGTATTCATGGCGGGATTTTGGCCCGCAGGGGGGATCCTGCTCATGTGCAGGATCTAAAGGCCCACGGCATTCTCCCCATCGATCTGGTCGTGGTCAACTTGTACCCTTTCATTGAATCCGTCACGCGCGCTTCCGACTGCACCTTGGAAGAAGCCATTGAGGCGAT
>DATEAK010000333.1:0-5999 GCA_035288405.1 bacterium
AAGCGTGCACGGCGGCCTGAAAAATATCAAGGGCCTGCGTTTTCAGGCTCTCTAGCAAAGCAAGCCCCTTCCCTTGGAACCCGAATAGAGAACGGCAATCCCGCCGGTCAAATTCCTATACGCGACGTTCTCCAGACCGGCTCGTTTTAAAAGTACCATGAGCGCTTCCCGCTCCGGAAACTTCAAAACGGATTCCGGCAGGTAGCGATAGGCCTGCGGATTCCCGGAGATGAAACCTCCGACTCGGGGCAACAGACGGAAAAAATAGAACAGGTACAAAGAACGCAGCCAGGAATGGGAAGGCGTGGCGAACTCCAGGATGGAGAGTGATCCTCCGGACTTCAGGACACGGGCCATCTCCTGCAGCCCCTGGAGTGGGTCGGCCAAATTGCGCAAGCCGAAGGCGATGGTGAGCCCGTCAAAAACGGAGTCCCCAAACGGCAGGTGAAGAGCATCTCCATAAATGAGAGAGACGAGACCGTCGCGTCTGCTTTGTCTAACTTTTTCTCTCCCCTTGCGGAGCATCGGCAAACTGAAATCAATCCCCACAATCTGCCCCGCAGGGGGAACTTTGCGCGCAATTTCCAGGGCCACGTCCGCGGTTCCCGTAGCCACATCGAGGTAAGCTCCGCCGGGAACTGCGGGCAATGCGGCCACCGTCTTACGGCGCCATCGGCGGTCGATTCCCAGGCTGAGCAGGTGGTTGAGAAGGTCATAGCGGTGCGCAATGGAAGAAAACATCCGCTGCACACGCTGGCCGGTGGGCTCCATGGCTCTCTTTCTTTACCGCAGTGGCCATCCGCAAAACATCTTCACTGAGTCAGTCCAGTTCTTCCCTCTTGCCGGGATGCCGGCAGATTCCTACAGACAGATCTCAAAATGCAATGTAAAAAAAGATGGAGCCGACGCGGGGGATTGAACCCCGGACCTACTGATTACGAATCAGTTGCTCTACCGCTGAGCTACGTCGGCTGGGAGGGAGTGGCAAAACTGCTGCTTCTATATTGGATAAAGTAGTGGTGCCGAGGGACGGAATTGAACCGCCGACACGAGGATTTTCAGTCCTCTGCTCTACCGACTGAGCTACCTCGGCACCAACACACAGGCCGTAATCTCAAGTTGGTCAATGCCCTACCCCAAGTAAACTATAGGACAGCTCCCCCGTGGCGTCAAGGAGATTTCCCGTCAGCAATCAGCTTTCAGCTTGGGAAATGCAAGGTTTTCTCACTATCTGGCTGATAGCTCAGGGCTGACTGCGGAGTGCTAAGCCCAAAGCGGAGACGGGCAAGCATTTCCGTGCAATGGGAAGAACGGAAGAGCAAAGACTCCAATCTCGTTAAAAGAGGGAAAGAACAGAGAAGCGGGCAACTTCAAGAAACGGCCCGGGGTAGAGGCCCACGACCAAAGTTCCCAACACCATGACGCCCAGTGCGGATAAGAGAGCCGGAGAAAGCGAGATTTCTCTCGCGCTTCCTTCTCCCTGCATGTACATCACCATGGCTACCTTAAAGTAGTAGTAAATCGAAATGGCACTGGTAACCACTGCGATGAGAGCGAGCCAATAGAATTTCTCTTCGATGGCCGCTGCAAACAGGTAGAGTTTCCCCACGAAGCCGGCCGTGGGAGGGATACCTCCCAGGGACAAAAGAAACAGGAGAAAAACGAAAGCGGCGATCGGGTTCGAGCGACCCATCCCCTTAAAATCCTCGATCTGGTCTCCCCGGTGACCTTTCCGGCAAATGAGGATCACCATACTAAAGGCTCCCAGTGTCATGAAAACGTAAACGAGCGTGTAAAAGAGGACCGCCGAAAGCCCGCGCTGAGTACCCACCACAAAACCCATCAGCACGTACCCCGCGTGGGCCACACTGGAATAGGCGAGCATGCGCTTGATGTTGCTCTGGGCCACGGCCACCACGTTGCCCAGGATCATGGTGAGCGCGGATAAGACCCACAGGAGGACAATCCATTGGGGCTTGAGCACTCCCAGCCCGCTAAAGAAGACTCGCAGGACCGCAGCAAAACCGGCCGCCTTGGACCCTGTGGCCAAAAAGGCGGTCACCGAGGTGGGCGCCCCCTCATACACATCGGGAACCCACATATGGAAAGGGACGGCGGCGATCTTAAAACCAAAGCCCGCCACCAGCATGATCATGGCTAGCATGAGGACCGGACTGCTGGAGAGATTCTGTCCGCTCAGGAACCGGGAGATCGCCTGCAGGTTGGTAGACCCCGTGAGACCGTAAAGGAGCGCCATGCCATACAGGAGAATCCCGGAAGTAAACGCACCGGCCAGAAAAAACTTCAGAGAAGATTCCACGGATTTAGGATCCCGCTTGATAAACCCGCATAGAACGTAGGTGGAAATGGACATCAGCTCCAGGCCCAGATAGATGGAGATGAGGTCCCCTCCGGCCGCCATGATCATCATTCCCAAAGTCGCGAACAAGAGGAGTGCGTAGTATTCCCCCAGGTTGATTTCCTCGACGGCGATGTAGCGTAAAGAGATGAGGATCGTGAGGCCCGTGACCAGCAGGAAGACCACCTTGAAGAACATGGCATAGCTGTCCAGGAGAATCATTCCCCCAAAAGCATCTCCACGGGTGTGCAGCAGAGGAAGGCAGGCGAGCAACGTGGCCAGAACCACGATTAGGCTCAGAACCCCCAAGAGAGTCTTGCGAGGTTTGGGAACAAAGAGGTCCGCAAGGAGAACCAGGCAGAGTCCAACCGTCAGCACCAGCTCCGGAGAGATCAGCTTGAGATCGGAAAGAGGCGGGAAGAGGAGTTCCATTACCGGCCCACCTCCCGGGTGGAAGGTTGCTCTCTCATCGGTTCACCCGTCACGGCTTGCTTCACAAGGCCCGGTCTCTCTGCCGATGCAGGCTGCAATGCCGCCGCCGGGGCTGTCACCGGAGCCTGGTAGCGAGACACCAGCTGGCGGACGCTGGGCTCCATAATCTGCAGGAACGGTTTGGGGTAAAGACCGATCCAGAACATAAAGACGACGATCGGGAGCATGTAGATGACTTCCCGCACGTTGCAGTCCTTCAAGTTCCGGTTCTCTTCCTTGTCCAGCGTACCGAACATGGTGCGTTGGAAAAGCCAGAGCATGTACGCGGCTCCCAGGATGATCCCGCTCACGGCCAGGATCGCGTACAGCATGCTGCTCTTGAAGGCGCCCACCACCACCAGAAACTCGGCGATAAAGCCGTTTAATCCCGGCAGACCGATGGAGGAGAACATGGCGATGGCAAAGAAAACGGCAAAAACGGGGAGCTGCTTGGAGAGCCCTCCGAAGTCTGCAATGAGTCGGGTGTGCCGGCGCTCGTAAAGGATGCCGACGATGAGAAACAGGGCTCCGGTGGAAAGCCCGTGATTGATCATGTACAGGAGGCTCCCCAGAAGGCCCTGCTCGTTCAAGACAAACATACCCAGAATGACGAAACCCATGTGGCTCACGGAGCTGAAAGCAATGAGCCGCTTCATGTCCCCCTGAGCCAGGCACACCAGGGCCCCGTAAATAATGGCGACAATTCCCAGGATGACCATCAGGGGAACGAAATACCGGGAGGCTTCGGGAAACAACGCGAGGTTGAAACGCAGGAACCCATATCCGCCCATCTTCAACAAGACCCCGGCCAGAATCACGGAGCCTGCCGTCGGTGCCTCCGTGTGGGCGTCCGGAAGCCAGGTGTGAAACGGAAACATGGGAACCTTGATGGCAAAGCTCAGGAAAAAGGAAAGCCAGACCAAATTCTGGAAGGAAAACAAGCTCGAACTGAAGGGGTACGAGGTCTTCATGAGCTCAAGCACGTTGAACGTGTAAACCCCGGTCTGGCTCGCATGATAAAAGTAGATGGCCAGGATTCCCAGCAGCATCACCACGCTGCCGAAAAGCGTGTAGAGGAAGAACTTGATGGCCGCATAGAGGCGGCGGGCCGGGTTCCCCCAGACCCCGATCAGGAAGTACATGGGGACGAGAACGATTTCCCAGAAAATGTAGAACAGGAAGAAGTCCAGGGATGTAAACACTCCCAGCATACCCGTCTCCAGGATCATCAGGGAGACGTAGTACTCCTTCTCACGGTCCGAGATGGCGGCAAAGGAGGACAGCACGGCGATGGCCGACAAGAAGGTGGTCAACAATACGAGGAAGATGCTGATGCCGTCAATCCCCAGAAAGTAGGTGGCGCCGATGGAAGGAATCCAGGGGAGATTCTCGACAAACTGCATCTCCGCCGTGCCCTTCTGGAAGTAGATGATGAGGGGAACAGAGATGACAAAATCAAGCAACGTCACGAAGAAGGCAAAGTACTTAATCGCCGTAGGCTTCCGGCGGTTGAAGAAGAACATGATCAGGAGCGCCCCGACCAGAGGCACGAAGATCACCAGGGACAGGATGGGAAAGTTCAAAATATTGGTCATGCACTTCTCCTCAGTTGACTATCGCTGCGGCCCCGGGGAAGGATCGCCCAGGCTTGCTACAAGAGCAAGTAGAGGCTGGCAATCACGAAAATCCCCAGGAGCATGGCCAGAGCATAATTCTGGGTAAACCCGGTCTGCATCCGCCGGAATTTGCGGGCCCCGCTCTGCACCACAACGCCCACTCCGTTGACGGCTCCGTCCACTGTGAAACGGTCAAACAGGTTGGAGCCGCGTCCCCACAGGACAGTGAGAAAGCTCACCCCGTTCACCACCCCGTCGATGACCCGCTCATCAAAGTTCCGCAAAAACCGGCCCAACTGCAACAGAGGATTCACCACCAGTGCCGCATAAATCTCGTCGACCCAGTACTTGTTCAACAGCAGCCGGTAAACGAGAGAACCTCTTTCGGCCAGAGCCACGGGGATCTCGGGGCGGCTGATGTACAGGAACCGAGCCAGCCCCCATCCGCCCAGGCCGATCGCCACGGAAGCTCCCATTAACCCATAGTCGACAAGCTCCAGGCCGTGGTGGGCTTCCGGGGCGCCGGGAATCGCAAAAACCTCGGCCAGGAAACGGTGGATCGTACCCCCTTCGGGGGGAAAACCAGGAATGAATCCACCGACCGTTGAGAGCGCGGCCAGCAGGATCAGGGGCCAGGTCATGATCCCGGGGGATTCGTGGATGTGATGGGCTCTGTCAGGCTCCACCCGGGAAACCCCGTAGAAGGTCATGTAGATCAGGCGAAATATGTAAAAGGCGGTCATGAACGCGGCGATCACCCCGAGGGCCCACAAGAAGTAATGCCCCTCCTTGAATGCCGCGCCCAGAATCTCGTCTTTGCTCCAGAACCCCGCAAACGGCGGGATGCCGGCCAGTGCCAAAGCACCTACGTAAAACACGGGCGCAGTGACCGGGAGATGGGAACGGAGCCCCCCCATGTGCCGCATGTCCTGTTCACCCGAGAGGGCATGAATGACGCTGCCCGCCGCGAGAAACAAAAGCCCCTTGAAAAACGCATGGGTCATGAGGTGGAAGATGGCCGAGGCGTAGGCTCCCACCCCGAGCCCGAGGAACATGTAGCCCAGCTGGCTCACGGTGGAATAGGCCAGGACCCGCTTGATGTCGTTCTGCACAAGCCCGATGGAAGCCGCGAAGATGGCGGTCACCGCCCCCACCGTACCCACAACCTCCAGGCTCACGGGAGCCAGGTGGAAGAGAGGGTAACTGCGGGCCACCATGTAGACTCCGGCCGTGACCATGGTGGCCGCATGAATGAGGGCGCTTACCGGCGTAGGGCCCTCCATGGCATCCGGGAGCCAGACGTGCAGGGGAAACTGAGCCGACTTGCCCACGGCCCCCACAAACAACAGGAGCGTGATTGCCGTGAGAGTCCCCACGGCGACCTGATTGGGATGAGCGAAAACCTGGCCAAACTCGAGGGATCCGAAATTCACAAAAATGAGAAAGAGTCCTAAGACAAAACCCGCGTCCCCGATCCGGTTCACGATGAACGCCTTCTTGCCGGCATCGGAGGCCGACTTTTTCTCGTACCAGTAGCCGATCAGGAGATAGGA
>DATEAK010000334.1:0-5607 GCA_035288405.1 bacterium
AAAGTTAAATAGTGGGCGTAGAGTCCTCCAGCCAAGGCCGCATAGCCGGCGCTCAGAGCAAATACCTTGACCTTGTAGCGGCTTGTGTTTATCCCCATGGCTTGCGCCGCGATCTCGCTGCTGTGTATGGAGCGCAGGGCCCTGCCCACCCGGGAATTTACTATATTGCGTCCTCCGGCCAGCGCCAGGAAGACCATAGCCCATACTAAATAGTAAACCTTGAGATCTCGATTGAAAGTGAACGGCCCCAGAGTTAGGTAAGGAATCGACGACAGGCCCGAGGGGCCTCCTGTCAGGGAAGTCCAGTTCATAAAAACCAAGTAGACGATGATCCCCATCCCCAAAGTGGCTACAGCCAGATAGTAGCCCTGCAATCGCAGGATCGGGACGCCCAAAGCGAAGGCCAGACCCGCAGTCGCGGGGACAGCGATGGCCATAGACAGCCAGGGAGAAAGGCCGTAAGAAGCCGAAAGAATTCCCGAAGTGTAAGCCCCTAGTCCGAAGAATGCCGCGTGACCGAGGGAAATTTGGCCTGCGTAACCCATGAGCAGGCACAGCCCCATGGCGGCGAGGGCATTGAGCCCGATAAAGATCATGATTCCCAGATAGTAATTGCTCGGAAGCAGTACCGGTAGGAAAGCTAATCCCACAGCCACCGCAGCCCAGCCGGAATAGATTTTCATACTTTGACTTTCTCCCGTCCTGCAAATATCCCTTCCGGTTTCAGGAAAAACAGGGCCAGCAGCACCAGGAAAGCGACCGCGTCCTTGTAGCCTGAGGACACCACTCCTGCCCCCAGCGATTCCAGGATTCCGACCAGCAGACCGCCCACTACCGCTCCCCGGATGCTGGTAAGCCCTCCAACCATGGCTGCCACAAATCCCTTGAGGCCCAGCATACTCCCCATGTCATAGGTGGCATACGTGATGGGAGAGATAACGATGCCGGCCACGGCCGACAGACCCGCGCTGAGGGAAAAGGAAAAGAGGCTCATGCGGTTTACACTGATGCCGTTTAAAAGGGCTCCAACGGAGTTGTAGGCGCAGGCTCTCAATGCCTTCCCGAGGATCGTCCAGTGAAAGAAGCCGTGCAGCCCGACTAGGAGGAAAGCGGTAACTCCGATGACCCACAATCCCTGCTGCACAATTACGGCGCCGCCCAGGATAAGGGGTGGGCCCTCGGTAAAGGGAGGGAGAGGGTATGGAGTCGTTCCCCAGATCATCAGGGCGATACCGCGCAAGGCAATGGAGGCGCCGATCGTGATGATGATCTGCGTGGCGATGGAAGCGCCTTTGGCCGGATGGATGGCCACCCGTTCCAGGATGGCGCCCAGCAAGGCCGTTAAAAGCACTGCCACCAGCAATGCTGCGCTGAGCGAAAGAGTTGCCGTATGCAGCGAGACGGCCAGCAAGCTGCCGAACATGACGAATTCTCCCTGGGCGAAGTTGATGATTCCGGTAACATTGAAGATGACCACGAATCCTATGGCGATGAGGGCGTAAATTCCTCCCACCACGATTCCCGATAGAACGTACTGCAGGATTTGACTTCCCAAGAGGGCCATTGCCCCTCCCGCTTCCGGTATTTCTGTTAGGCGCTCGGGTTTTCTGTCTTAGTGGATGGGGAGGCGCCTGAGGCGCCTCCCCGCATGATATTTACTTCGCAAGGGTCCACTTGCCGTCCTTGATTTCGATCATACTAACGGCTCGGGTATCCAGGCCATTGTGATCCCTGTCAGAAAAATTAAAAACCCCGCCAATTCCTACGAATTCCTTCATTCCCTCGATGGTGTCCCGGATCTTGGCGCGGTCATTGCCCGCTTTCTCCATTGCCTTCAGGACGATTTGTAGCGCGTCCCAGCCGTGCCCTCCAAAGGTACTCCGACTCTCCAGGCCATGGCGGGCCTCGTACTCCTTGGCGTACTGAACCAGCACGGATTTTTGGGGCTCGCTGGCCGGGAGGTCTTCGGCAACCAACAATTTGCCCGCCGGGAAAATGACGCCTTCCGCGGCCGCCTCGGCCAGCTTAATGAAATCTTTGTTACCTATACCGTGGCTCTGGAAGAGAGGCGGACGCAAACCGAGCTGCCGGTAGTTCTTCGTAACGATGGACGCCGCCGGCGGGATAGCCCACACCACGGCTGCCTGAAAGTCGGTCCCCCGCAGGCGGGTGAGTTGCGCCGTCATGTCCTTGTCTGTGGCGTCAAATTTTTCTTTTGCTACAATTTGCAGCCCCGACTTTTCGGAGATCTTCTCAAACTCGACCCGGCCGCTGTCCCCGAAGGCGTTGTTGACGCTGAGAAATGCCACCTTGGAGAGGTTTTTTTTCTTGAGGAAATTGATTAGTGTAGAAGCAATCAGGGTGTCGCTCTGGGGCGTTTTAAACACCCACTTGCGCTCTTTGACGGGCTCGACGATCTTTATGCTGGCGGCGGCGGAAACGAGCGGGATCTGGGCTTTTTGCACGGTATCTACGATTGCCATGCTTTCGCCGCTCTGAGTGGGGCCGACGATAGCCGAAACTTTATCTTCCTCGATCAGTTTCTTGGCAGCCAGGACCGTCTTCGTCTCCTCGCTGGCTGTATCGTAGATGACGATCTGAACAGGGTGCATCTGGCCGTCGGGTCCCCGAATCCCTCCCTTACGATTCAACTCGTCCTGGATTAACAAGGCGGTATTTCGCTCGGGAATTCCCAGGGACGATGCAGGTCCCGTGATGGCGAAAATAGCTCCGATCTTATAAGTCTCTGCTGCCATTACGCCTGTGGCCCCGAAGAACAATGCGGCGATCAGCGCGATGGCAAGCCCCCCTTTCCAATTCATGACTTCACTCCTTTCTCCCCCTGCTATGAGTTTTCCCCCTCAACGAATGTGAAACCTTGCCTGCCGGGTCCGAGGAGGTTTCCCGCCGGAGTCGGACCGGGTTTCTTTTTGTCGTTCCCCCACTTCTCGCTCGACGATTGCCATCACCTCCTCATCCGTCAAGATCCGCTGGGACTTTTTTGCTTCGGAAAATACCGCTTCGATTAATTTTTTCCTGGGTTGCAGATTATGCCGCTTGAGCCAGTAAATCACCCCGGATTCGCCGCTCATGGGACCGATCTCAATGATTTGTTCTCTGCCTACGAGACTTGCGGGGACTCCGGAATAGATGCGGTCGGCAAGCCAAGCGTGTCCCTTTTCTTCCGCTTTAATGACGGCGGCTGCATGGACTCCCGTGGCTGTACGAAAGGCGTCTCTGCCCACGACCATGTAATTGGGAGAAATGGGGACATGGACGCTGCGAGAAATGAACTGGCAGTATTCGTAGAGTTTCGTTAGGTCGTTTTGTATGTAGCCCATGAGCTTGCAGTTCACCATCAGTACGTCCAGAGGGGTATTGCCACAGCGCTCGCCGATGCCGAAGGCAGTGCCATGGACCCGGTGTGCTCCTGCCTCGATAGCACTTAAGGAATTGAGGACTGAGAGACCTCGATCCCGGTGCCCGTGCCAATCGATCTTAATCCCGGTAAGCTCGTGTTCTCGCAACATCTCCACAATGAAGCGGACAAGGTTGGTAACACCCGTGGGGGTCGCATGGCCTACCGTATCCGCCAAGCAGATTCGATTGGCGCCGGCACGGATCGCCGTCAGGTAGAGTTCCTGCAGATCTTTGGGCTTGGCCCGGGTGGTATCCTCGGTTACAAACATGACCGGCAGGCCTTCCTTGACTGCATATCCGACTGCTTTTTCCGTGAGCTTCTTTAAATCGTCCACGCTCCACCCTTCCACGTACTGCCGGATCGGGCTCGATCCCAGGAACGTGCACGCCTCGATGGGGATTCCCACAGATTGCGATATTTCCACTATAGGCACGATATCTCCGATCACAGTGCGAGCCGCACAGTTAGGCTTGAGCCGCAATCGAGCATCCCGGATCTCCTTGGCGAGTTCGGAGACCGCTTCTTTGGTCCTGGGGCCGGCGCAGGGCATGCCGATGTCGGCGGAGTGAATTCCCAGGGCATCCATCAGATGGAGGATGTGCTTCTTGTCTTCAATGCTGGGATCGACAACGGAGGGGGACTGCAGTCCGTCCCTCAACGTTTCATCGTTAAATTCGACATTGCGCCGCAGAGGAGTGATGTCCGCCCCCAAGGTGTTCCAGTCGTAGATGATTCGTTCCTCGTCGCTGATCTTCCGTCTCATGGGGATTCCTCCCCCGGCTCGGCCCCGCTCTATGAGGAGCAGGATGCCGGACGGGTTTGCTTTGCGGATTTGGGCTCCGACAAGAGCCTGCCTCTGGCGAAGGCTTCCAGGTTGATCTGTTCCGTCCCTTTGGGCACCCGTTGCCCAACGGCCTGGAGCCATAAGTCTTCGGACATGGGCGTAAACCGGGACAGGACGCCGAGCAAGAGGACGTTCCCCATCCGGGGGTTTCCTAATTCCTGGGCCAGTTTCACGGCGTCGACCCCGATCACCCGAGGGATCTTGGCCTGTAGTGTCTCTAGAACGTTGTCCGGGTAGGGAGTCTTGGTAACGAAGCTGCCGGGAGGAACCAGGCGCAGGCGGTTGACAATCACCGTCCCCTGGGGTCCCAGCCATCCCGCCCAGCGCAAGGCCTCGGCTTCTTCGAAGGCCAAAACAATATCCGCTTCCCCCTCGGGAATCAACGGGGAATAAATCTTCTCTCCGAAGCGGACCTGGCTGGTCACGACCCCTCCCCTCTGGGACATGCCGTGAACCTCGCTTTTCTTCACACTGTATCGCGCCCGCAGGGCGACCTCGCAGAGGATCTCGCTGGCTAGGATGATCCCCTGGCCTCCGACTCCGACAATCAAAACGTTCGTTACGGGTTGTTCCATGGAATTCTCACTTCGTTTTTTTCCCCGTGATCGAGGAGGATGGCGTCCGGCTGGCAGAGCAGAGCGCAAAATTCGCACCCCGTGCAGGCCGGGACGTCGATGACCGCTTTGGGCTTCCCCTTTTCCGTCCTCTCCGTGTCGCTCAAGCTGATGGCCGGACAGCCTACATAGAGGCACAGTGTGCAGCCGTCGCACAGGTCCATATTCACTTTGTATGGAGTGGTCCAAGAGGTGGGCTCCACTAGAGGGCAGGGACGGTTCGTGATGACTACCGAGGGGATGCCGTCATTCATCTCCTCTTTAAGGACGGCATAGGTGGCCTTGTAGTCGTAAGGGTCCACTACGCGCACCCTCTCGATCCCCAGGGCCTTGCAAATTCCCCCCAGATCGACGGGGCGGCTCGATTCCCCGGACAGTGTCTTTCCCGTGGCCGGATGATCCTGACCGCCGGTCATGGCCGTGGTGCGGTTGTCCAGGATGATTGTGGTAAAAGTTCCCTTGTTGTATGCCACATCCAGGAGCCCTGGGATTCCGGCGTGGAGAAAGGTGGAGTCCCCGATGACTGCCACCAGCCCTTTGCTCGTCCCCCGCACCTTTTCATATCCCAGAGCCGTGGCGATGCTGGCGCCCATGGAAATGCAGGTTTCCATGCGGTTCACGGGGGGAAGAGCCCCCAGGGTATAACAGCCGATATCCCCCATGACGGTCGCCTTGAGCCGCTTGAGGGCATAGAAAATCTGGCGGTGGGGGCACCCCTGACAGAGGAC
>DATEAK010000335.1:0-12317 GCA_035288405.1 bacterium
GAGAAGATGGCCGGACGACAGACCCGGGTAATCGGAGAAACTCCGTAAGAGAAAGAAAAGGAGAAGATCATGAGCTGGAGGGCTATTCGTATTCTGGGTTTCGAAATGGCGGGGGTTGTATCCTCGCTTTTGATCTCCCTGATCTTTTTCCCCCTGACCTCTGCCGCCCAGGTGGCAGCAGGAGGTGATCTCACTAAGATCATCGAGGCGGCACGCAAGGAGGGGACCCTGTCGCTCTCCGCCCCGTCGACTCTGAGCCCCCGGGGCGCCCAAGCCTTGATCGATGGGATGAACAAAAAGTGGGGGCTCAATCTCACCGTGAACTTCGCTCCCTCCACCGGCTTTCCCGCTATTGTCGCCAACCTCATCACCGAGGCCAAGGTCGGCCAGCCCCCTTCCTTTGATTTGGTCAGCATGTCTGATGGGAACATGACCAAGCTTCATAAAGCCAATCTCCTCCTCAGGCCCAAGTGGACCGAGATCTTCTCTTTCCTCCCCAAAGATGCGGTTCGCCTGGAGGGAGGAGCCGTCATCTATGCCACCCGTTCCCGGGCTCCTGCGTACAACACCAAGCTCCTCAGGCCGGAAGAGCTTCCCAAATCGTGGGAAGATTTAGGGGACCCCAAATGGAAAGGCAACATGATGGTTCCTTCCTACGCTGACATTTGGGCTTATCTCTCCCGGGAACTCGGAGAGGAGAAAGTAAACCAGATCGTCCAGAAGATCGCAGCCAATAACCCGGTCTATGGCGTGTATGCACAAATTCAGACTCGGTTGGCGGCAGGCGAATTTCCCCTGACCGCCTATTTCCACTCCTCGGGCGTTACCCAACTAAAAGAGAAGGGCGCCCCGGTGGAATTCGTCAACGTGGCACCCATCATGGTGAGCACCGATCTAAACGCCGTGGTGAAAGGAGCCCTCCATCCCAACGCGGCGATGCTCTTTGCCGCCTTCAGTGTGACCCCCGAGGGACAGGAGATCTGGTCCAAGTACGGGGCACGCAGTTCAGGTCTGATTCCCGGCACCCCGGAGTGGAAATCTCTGCAGGGCAAGAAATACGTCCTCCAGGACCCTGAGTGGTTTGAAGAGAAGGGGATCGAATTGGAGAAGAAGTACGCCAGAATTCTGGGACTGGGAAAGTAAAAGCCATTGAATCTAGATCACGGTGGAAGGAGTCGCCATGGAATCGCCCACTGACATTGTGGTTCTCACCGATGAGCAGGTTCAGGAACTCATGACGCCAAAGGAGAGCCTATCCGTTCTGGAGCAAGCATTTCGAGATCTGGGCACAGGCAAAGGGGTCACCCGCCCCAGGTCCCGCACCTATGTGGGCACCCGGCGACCGGGCGCCGTGTACCAGTTTGTCTGCATGGACGGGGGAAGCAGCGAGCTCGGCTACTTCGGCCTGCGTCTGCTCTCCCACCTGCGGTACTACCCGGGAGACGGCGGCTCTTCGCGGGCAGCGACGGTCACCTCTGAGGGGAAAAAGCGCTTCGCCGGCCTGGTGCTGGTTTTCGATCTCGAAGACGGGGCGCTGGTGGGGCTGCTGCCAAACAGTACTCTCTCCCGGTTGCGGGTTGGGGCCACCAGCGCGCTTGCCGCCCGCTACCTGGCGCGACCAGACTCCACAGTGCTGGGGATCATCGGGTCCGGACCCCAGGCCGTCGGGCATGCAGTAGCATTGGCTCCGCACTACCCCTTACGCCAGATCACAGTGTACAGCCCGAATCCAGAGCACCGACACCGCTTCGCTCAACAGGTGACGGAGAAAACCCGGGTGAACGTAGTGGCGGTGGAGAGGGCGCGGGAGGGCGCTGCTTGCGACATCCTGATCACTGCCACCAATGCCATCGGTCCGGTTTACGATCCACAGTGGATCCAACCCGGCACGTGCGTTATCAGCATTAACCAGCACGAAGTGCCCCAGAGTATGAATCAGCGAGCCGACCTCGTCGTGGTGAAGGGAAAACAGCGGGGATTAAATTTCGCTTCGGACGAGGTCGGAACCACGCCCGAGATGGAAGCGGATGCAGGCGCCGATTGGGAGGCATATCCCGATCTCGCCGATCTTGTGACGGGCAAGGCAGTGGGCCGCACGGCTCCCGAGCAGATCACCCTATTTCGCAACAACGAGGGGCTTGGCCTAGTCTTCGCTGCCATAGGGGCGCACGTCTGCCAGATTGCCCGCGAGCGGGGCATCGGCCACCGCATTCCCCGCGACTGGTTTCTGGTGGAACGATCAGGCTGACCAGACCTTTGAAGATTTGCCTCCGTTGAAAACTCTGCACGCACGGAAGGACAGCCAGGAAGCTATAGGGCCGCCGTCCTCGCGGTTCCCGCGCGTACATAAAATGGAGCGTCATCGAAAAGTTTCGAGCCTGGGTTTTCTTTTTTTATTTACTTCCGTGAGAACTCGTGCTAGATTTTGCCCCCTAATCAATCTTAACCATGTAATTTTAAAGTTCATGGTGTGACGGAGCGGCTCACAACCTTTTTCTCGGTACCGATAGACGGCGCGTTCTACCGGGAAACTGGGAAAGGCGGATTCCATACGATTTACCGGTGGAGTTGTTTCCTGGTTGGTTCTTTCGTTGGTTTTTGAAAGGGAGGAAATCATGAGCAAGAGGTCCGTTCGTACTCTCGGTTTCGAAATGGCGGGAATTGTATTCTCAGCCTTGATTGTTCTGATCTTTCCCCCCCTTGTTCCTGCCGCCCAGGCCGCCGCGGAGGGCGATCTGACCAAGATCATCGAGGGAGCCCGCAAGGAGGGGGTCCTAAACCTCGCCTCGCCTTCCACCCTGTCCCCCAGAGGCGCCCAGACCCTGATGGACGGGATCAACAAGAGGTGGGGGCTCAATCTCACCGTGAACTACATTCCCGCAACGAACTATCCGGCCATCGTCGCTCGCATAATCACTGAGACCAAGACCGGCCAGCCTCCTTCCTTTGATCTGGTCACCATGTCCGATGGGAACATGACCAAGCTTCATAAGGCCGACCTCCTGCTGCGGCCCAAGTGGACCGAGCTCTTTTCCTTCATCCCCAAGGATGCAATTCAACTCGAGGGAGGGGCCGTGCTCTTCGCCACCCGCTCCCGGGCTCCTGCTTACAACACCAAGCTCCTCAAACGGGAGGATCTGCCCAAATCCTGGGAAGACCTGGGCGATCCCAAGTGGAAAGGGAAGATGATGGTTCCTTCCTACGCGGACGTCTGGGCTTATCTTTCCAAAGAGCTGGGAGAAGAGAAAGTAACCCAGATCGTCCAGAAGATTGCAGCCAATAACCCGACTTACGGGACCTATGGACAGATTGAGACCCGGCTGGGGGCAGGTGAATATCCCCTGACTGCCTATTTTCACTCCTCGGGTGTTAGCCAGCTAAAGAGCAAGGGAGCGCCCGTGGAATTTATCGACGTGGCGCCCATCATGGTGAGCAGCGATTTAAACGCCGTGGTGAAAGGAGCCCCTCATCCCAATGCGGCGATCCTCTTTGCGGCCTTCAGCGTAACCCCCGAAGGACAGGAGATCTGGTCCAAGTTCGGGGCCCGCAGTTCCGGTTTGATTCCCGGAACTCCGGAATGGAAATCTCTGCAGGGCAAGAAATTCGTCATCCAGGACCCCGATTGGTTTGAGGAGAAGGGAATCGGATTGGAGAAAAAATATGCTCGAATCCTGGGACTGGGAAATTGACGGTTCGAAGGGATTTCCGGGATGTGCTTGTCTTTAGAACTAGGGAGGAAAAAAAGATGAAGGACAAGCGGAACTTCAATCTCCCCCATCGTTTTGGGAATTTTGTGGCCCTGGCCGCACTCGTCCTTCTTCTGGCGGCGGGACCCTCTTCCGCCCAGACCGCAAAGGGAGATGCCCTATCGCAGATTGTTGAGGGGGCACGGCAAGAAGGGGTCATTGATTTCTCCGGACCGAGTTCCTTGACTCCCAAAGGGGCCGAGGCTCTTATTACAGCCCTCAACAAGAAATACAACCTGGAGTTGAGGATCAATTACGTGTCGGCCTCGAGTTACCCGGCAATCGCAGGACAGCTCGTCATGCAGGCAACCGCGGGCCAGCCCCCCACTTACGACGTGGTGTTTCAGACCGAGAGCACCGTTGTCCCCTTGGCGAACCGCGGCGTCCTTGAGCCTGTCGATTGGACCGGCATCTTTCCGCACATCAACAAAGAGTCCATCCAGTTGAAGGGAGCAGCCCTTCTGACGGACACGATGTTTGCTCTTCCGGCCTACAATACAAAGACGGTAGCACCCAAGGACGTCCCCAAGAGCTGGGAGGATTTTTTGGATCCCAAGTGGAAGGGAAAGATTCAGGCGCCCGTCTACATCGACGGCTGGACCACCCTTTGGGGCCAGATGTGGGGGGAGGAGAAGACGACTGAATATTTGAAGAAGTTGCAGGGGCAAAATCCGGTATTGGGCCGTTTTACGGAGATCCAAACCCGCTTGGCCTCCGGAGAATACCCTGTTGCCATCGTTCAGCTTGCCCCGTTTGTGATCGAAGCGCAGCAAAAAGGGGCTCCCGTAGCCTTCGCCACCGAAGTGAAGCCTGCGCTGGTGATGATGAACCTCATGTCCGTCGTTAAAAAAGCCCGTCACCCCAACGCCGCCAAGCTCTTCACCGCCTTCGTGCTAACCCCGGAGGGGCAGGAAGTCTGGTGGACCTACGGGAAGCGGTCCTCCCTGTATGTTAAAGGCAGCGATGCGGAGAAGTTTTCCAGGGGGAAGCAATTGCTCCTCCCG
Organism: bacterium; assembly: GCA_035288405.1. Classification (GTDB taxonomy): domain Bacteria; phylum JACPSX01; class JACPSX01; order JACPSX01; family JACPSX01; genus JACPSX01. The sequence goes on from DATEAK010000335.1 coordinate 4,751, forward strand.
GACATGGATTTTATCATCAAGAATTGGGAAGCTATGAGCCCCAAGTTCGCCAGAGCACTGGGAATCCATTAAACGCACAGGGGGAAATCTATGAAGTACCACAGACTTTGCAGCCGTTTGGATTCCGGAAAGCCGGGGAGATTTCGAGTCGGGTTGGTCGCTTCGTTGGGGCTGCTCCTTCTTTTCGGGATCTTTTCGGGGATCTCCTCCGCAGCGACTTCCTCCCAATCCGCGAAGTTTGCGAAGCTCATTGAAGCCGCCAAGCAGGAAGGGGTCATCGATTTCGCCGGCCCCTCTTCACTGACCCCGAAAGGGGCCCAGGCCCTCATTGCCGGCCTCAACAAGAAGTACAACCTGAACCTGAAACTGAACTATATCCCCGAAACAAATTACCCTGCGGTGATTTCCAAAACCATCACGGAGATCCAGGCAGGTCAGCCTCCCACCTACGACGTTATCTACGTAACTGAATTCAACTTGGCCAAGCTTTACAGCCGGGATTTCCTGGATCCTCTGGACTGGACCGGCACCTTTGATCACATGACCAAGGACTCCGTTTACTTTGACACGGGGGGAATTCTCATTGCGACCATTTTCGGTCTGCCAGTCTACAACACGAATCTGGTCAAGAGCGAGGACGTGCCCAAGCAATGGGAAGACCTGCTCTCCCCCAAATGGAAGGGGAAAATCGTCGTCCCCAAGTATGTCCAGGTCTGGGTTTCCCTTTCAGACGTCTGGGGAGAAGAGAAAACGATCGACTTCCTGAAGCGCCTCAGAGCCCAGGACCCACTCTACGTGCTCTATCCGGAAATTCAAACCCGTCTTGCCTCGGGGGAATACCTCCTTGCCGCCAACCAGGTTTCCCCCTTCGTGGAAATTGCCAAGCGCCGGGGAATCCCCCTTGACTACGTAGACAAGGTAACACCCATCCCCGTGCTTTTCGACATGATGGGAATTCCCAAAAAGGCCCGGCACCCCAACACCGCCAAGCTCCTGGCGGCGTTCTCCCTGACGCCCGAGGGCCAGGAGATCTGGTCCAACTTTACCGGCAGATCCTCTCTGTTCGTTCCGGGCACTCCGGCAGCCAAGTTCGTGCAGGGGAAAAAGCTCCTCTTCCGGGACATGAAAGCCCTGGTAGAGACGCCGGAACGATTTGAAAAACTGGAAACCAAGTTTGCGGATGTGCTGGGCATTCGATAAAGGCCGCCGAACCTTCCTCAGGCGTAGGAGGAGGCAACCAATGCGAGCATCTGTCAGATTTCTCCTGACCCTACTCTTCCTGGGACTGCTTACCAGTGTCTTCCCGGCACAGGCCCGAGCTTCGGCTTCCGATCAGCGCTTGCCCCGATTGATCGAAGCGGCAAGGCAGGAAGGGGTCGTTGACTTTGCGGGTCCGGCTTCACTGACTCCAGCCGGAGCCCAGGCACTCATGGACGCACTGAACAAGAAATACGGGCTCAGCTTGAAGGTCAATTTTTCCCCCTTGACCAGCTATACGGGCTTGGTAGCCAAAATCATTGCCGAGGCCCAGGCGGCACAAACCCCGACCTATGATGTGATCCTGGTTACGGACGCTCACATCGTGAGCTTGTACAGCCGAAACCTCCTGGAAAGCTTCGACTGGGCAGGCACCTTTCCGCACATCCCTCCACAATCCATCATGCTGGACAACCAGGCCGTGATGACCGACGCCATCTTCGCCATACCCGCATACAACACTCGTTTGGTGCGGCCCCAGGATGTCCCGAAAACGTGGGAAGATATCCTGGATCCCAAGTGGAAAGGGAAAATCGTCGTGTCCACCGGGATGCAGATCTGGACTCGCCTGACGCAGCGCTGGGGAGAAGAGAAAACGGAAGAATTCATGCGCAGGCTGGCAGATTTGAAGCCCATCATCGGCCGCTATCCGGAAATCCACCCTCGGCTGGAATCCGGGGAATATGCGATTGCGGCCAATCAGCTCTCCCCGTTCATCACCGGTTCGGAGGAAAAAAAGGCCCCCGTGGCTTATGCTTTGGAGGTGAAACCCATTGTGGTTCTCCTGGATGTGATGACCCAGGTGAAGAACGTGCGCCATCCCAACGCCGCCAAGCTCTTCATGGCCTTTTCCCTGACCCCTGAGGGCCAGGAGATCTGGTGGAAGTACGGAAAGCGGACCTCCCCATTTGTGAAAGGCACTCCGGCCTGGAAATTCGTGCAGGGGAAAGAACTTCTCTTCGGGGATAAGGATTTCCTGCTGAAGAGGGAAGAGGAACTCATCGAGCGCTACGGCAAGATCATCGGCCTGAGATAAGACCAGTAGACCGAGAAAGCTCCGGAAACGTTTTAAGGAGAACATGGCATGCGGGCATTGACCCTGAAGATGCAGGAATTCCGGATCCCGCATCCGAGCCACTTAGCCATTGGCGTCCTGGCCGCTGTCGCCTCCCTGTTCATCATCATTCCCGTCCTGACGATCATTATCACCAGCTTTCGCATTGGTCTACCCGGGGAAACCTCCGCCCTCACCCTGGAGAACTACCGGGAGGCGTTCCTGGATCCCTTTACCTGGCAGGTGCTGAAAAACACGGTTTTCTTTGCTCTGGGAACCATTGTAGTCATCTTCTTTTTCGCGGTTCCCGCCGCCTGGCTCATCGAGAGAACCGACATCCCTTGCCGGCGCCTTTGGCTCACGCTCATGGGTTTGGGCATTGTGATCCCCACGTTCCTAAAGGCGATCGCCTGGATTCTTCTCCTAAGTCCAAAGATCGGTATCCTCAACAAGCTGTTTATGGAGATCCTGGGACTGGATACGGCGCCCATTAGCATCTACAACCTTTGGGGCATGTCCTTCATCCAGGGCATCATCCTCACTCCACCGGCCTTCTTCATGATCGCTGCCGCGTACAAATCCATGGACCCAAGCCTGGAGGAGGCCGCCTTTGTAAGCGGCGTGGGCAGGTTGAAGACCCTCTTCTTTATTAACCTACGCCTGACCTTGCCCGCGATTCTGGCCGCAATCCTTTACCTCTTTATTACCACCATCGAGGTTTTCGAGATTCCAGGCCTCATTGGCGCCCCGGCTCGGATCTTCGTGTTCAGTACCTTGATCTATTACGCCACCCATCCTGAAGTGGGACTCCCCAAGTATGGACTGGCCGGAGCCTACGGGATGATCATGCTGGTTCTCGCCTTCGCCAGCAGCTACCTCTACTTTCGCGTCATCCGCCAGAGCCACAAGTACGTAGTGATTACCGGGAAGGGGTACCGGCCCAGATTAATCGAGCTCGGACGGATGAAGAGTTTGGCCGTTCTCTTCCTTTTGTTCTACTTCACACTGGAGATTTTCCTGCCCTTTGTCACCCTGGTATGGGCTTCGCTGGTGCCCTATATCCAGGTCCCCTCCGCCGAGGCGTTCTCAAAAATTACCCTGGCCAATTATCTGAAGGTCCCCGACTATTCGGGCTGGAAACCCATCCTGAACACAGTCCTTCTCATGCTCAGCGCGCCGACCATCAGCATATTCTTGAGCCTCATCATCTCCTGGGTCGTGATCCGCTCTCAAGTCAGGGGACGCTACCTCCTGGACGGGATTGCTTTCCTCCCTCACGCGGTGGCCAGCATCCTGTTCGCCGTGGCGCTCTCATACATAGCTCTCGTCTACCGTCAATTTTTCCCTCTCTACGGAACTCTGGCCATCATCATTTTAGCGAACGCCATTAAGTACGTCAGCTTCGGCACCCGGACCCTCAACGGGGCACTGATTCAGATTCATCGGGAGCTGGAAGAAGCAGCCCAAATGACTGGAGCTTCCAACCTGCGAATCCTGCGGAAGATTGTGATTCCACTGATCGGGGCGGCCCTGTTCAACAGCTGGCTGTGGATTGCTCTGCTCACCTTTCGTGAGGTTACAATGGCTCTTACCCTGATCTCTCCGAAAAATGTGGTTCTTTCCACCCTGGTTTGGAACCTGTGGGGAGCGGGGTATGTGCCCGAGGCAGCCGCTATGGGGGTCATCCTGGTCTTTGTTTTGGCCGGTTTTGTCGTTGTGGCTCGAAAAATCGGAGAGAAAGGAATTCAAACTTTATAAGTACTCGGCGTTCAGCAATCAGTCCGGGATCCGGAAGGGGAAGTGAACTCAAAACATCAAAAGCTGAGGGCTGCAAGCTGATCACTGACCGCTTAGTTACTTCTTTACTTTCGAGTTCCGGTTGTGATAGGTATGGTTCATCCCGATCGATATCTGCGTTTTTCAACCGAACTCACAAACGGGGCCAACTCTCAGTTCAGACTGCTTCTAGAAGGAGGACTCTCAAATGATTTCCACTCAAGAACTGGAGCAATACCTCCCCTATGCCCGCCACGTGGCTCAGGGACCCGCCGTGCGGCGCAGCTTGCCCGCCGGATACGGGATCAAGCCGGGAATGCGGGTCCTGGTTGCCGTCGACAGCTACTACGATGAACTCGTGGTCGAGGTCATTGTGCGGGCCATTCGCGAAGAAGGGGCCAAGGTGGACGTCTTCTCGGCGGACATGGGACCTGACCGGGAGTGCGATGAGTTGGATGAGATCCGGACTTTTATGGGAAACACTCCCTACGGGGGGAAAGAGCCCATCGAGCCGCCGATATGGCGGAAAGACATTGAGAAACTCACCGAGATGATGGGATACGATCTCCTCGTGCGAGGGCTGGGCGGGCCCACGCCCAAGACTCCCTTCCGCTATGAAGGGATCCCCTGGATCAGCCGGGATATGCTTCCCGCCATCATGTTTCCTAATGAACTCTGGGACCTGGTCCAGCGCAAGGCCTGGGGGCCCATCTGGGAAAACGGCCCCGGAAGCAGGGTCCGGGTGACCGATCCCGAGGGCACCGACTACAGCTTCACTTTTCTTGAAGAGCACTTTGAGAACCCTCGTTACGGGTTTGGACGGGAACCCTTCTGGGGCCACCTCCACGGCCATCCCGTGCCTCCTTACACCGAGAAAGAAGACGCTGCCGGAGTTGTGGCAGGCACCACAAACCATATGAGTCTTCCCTTTCCTCACATCCGGGTCCATGTGGAAAGAGGGCAAGTGCAGCGCATCGAAGGGGGCGGCAAATACGGGGACGCCTGGCGCCAGCTCCTGGAAGCCACCAAGAACATCCATTATCCGGACTACCCCAAGCCGGGTCTCTTCTGGCTCTGGGAAACCGCCATCGGTACGAACCCCAAGTTCGTGCGGCCCCGGAAGGTCCTCATGCGGTCACGGGGTACGGTCTGCGACCGCCTGCGCTCCGGAATCATCCATGTCGGTATGGGAACCCGCATCTTCAGTCCCTCCGAGGACTGGGCCCGGGAAAAAGAAGTCCCCTTCGGCCACATTCACGTGCACCTCTGTTTCTCAACATATGAACTCACCTCGAAGAAGGGAGAAAAATTCAAGATCCTCGACCATGGCCACCTGACCGCTCTGGATGATCCCGATGTGGTGGCCCTTGCCGCGAAATACGGAGACCCCAAGGAACTCCTTAAAGAGTCCTGGATCCCCTCGATTCCGGGGATCAACGCCCCCGGGAACTATATGAACGACTTCGCCCGTGACCCTGCCTCCTATATCAGGGCCCACGAGCCTGCCTGAGACCGGAGATCAAAACCCGCGCCGTCTTGCCACAGGTAGAGGGACAAGAACGCGATCGGAGGAGGAATATGAGCAAGATTGACCCCACCACATTGGCCGTCATGCGGGATGCTTTCGTGAGCATCGCCCACGATATGAGCCGGCTTCTGATCAGGACCTCCGGGAACTATATCACCGCAGAATTGCGCGACCACCACACCGGCGTTTACGACCGCAGCGGCAGGGTAATTGCCTCTTCCTTTACGTTGCCGGCCCTGGCGGGTGCAGGACGCCTGCAGGCCCAACTCGTGGCGGAAATGTATAAAGGCGACATCTATCCAGGGGACGAGTTCATCATGAACTGCCCCTACGCTGCCTACGGCACGCACATCCCGGACTGGAGCTTTGTCCGTCCCATCTTTTACAAGGACGAACTGGTGCTGTTCGCCTTCTCCAAAACGCACCAGCTCGATAGCAGCGGGGCCTACCCCGGCGGATATTTTCCCAAGGCGTACGACATCCACGCCGAGGGGCTGCTGATTCCGTGCATCAAGTGGGCGGAGAAAGGAGTACCGAACAAGGCTGTCCAGGAACTCATCCTCCACAACGTTCGGTATCGGGATCGGCAAACGCTGGACATCGAGGCCATGTTTGCCTCTCTGAAGCTCTGCGAGGAGCGCAGCTTCAAAATCCTGGAGAGATACGGAAAGGACACGGTGCTGCGCTACATCGATGAGATGATCGATATCATGCACCGAACCGTCAAAGCCCAGATTGTCAAGATACCCGATGGCACCTATTACGGAGAGTCCGCGGCCGATGACGACGGCACCCACCCGGACGTGCCCATCTGGGTCCGCTGCAAAGCCACGATTCAGGGGGATGACCTCTTCTTCGACCTGACGGGAAGCGACCCCCAGACCGATTATGTCTCAAGCCCCTGGGCAAACACCCAGCCCCGGGTCGCCGCAGCATTCTTTACTGTCCTCGATCCGAGCCTGGCCTTTTACCACAACGAAGGGAGCTACAACGCCTTCCGGGTTTACGCTCCCAAGGGCAGCGTGGTGAACCCCACCTACCCCACTACCGTTGGAGCCTGCCCTGTCAACGTAGGCCTGCAGATCTTTGAGGTCGTCCTCAAGTGCCTGGGCCAGGCTGTCCCCGAGATGGTCACATCGGGTTGGGCCCGCCAGCTTGCTCTGGACGAGTTCGGCATCGACCGCGCCGGGAAGCGGTATTTCACCGCGCAATTTAGTTCCCATGGAGGCTCGGGGGCCGTGTGGGGCCACGACGGCTGGCCCCATCTCGGGATGTTCTCTTCTCTCGGAGCCCTGAGGAAGGGAAATGTGGAAATCATCGAAACACGCTACCCCTGGCGAATCCTCCGCTACGGCATGCGCACGGACAGCATGGGCCACGGGCGCTGGCGTGGGGGGTCGGGTATCCACATCGAATGGCTGAACGACTCAAACAAGGAACACGCTTTCACGACGGGGAATGCGGACGGTATCCTGACGGATATTTACGCCCTCAGGGGGGGCACCATTCCGCCACGCAATGAGCAGTTCCTGCTGAAAAAGAAGAGCGGCGAGCGAATTTTCCTGCACACGAAGCGGGGTCCGTTCTTTTTGGAAGAAGAGGACATCCTGGTGCAAAAGTCCATGGGGGGCGCCGGGATCGGAAATGCCATCGAGCGGGATCCGGAAAAGGTCCGCTGGGACGTGGTCAACGAGTACATCTCCCTGGAAACGGCCAGGGAAGTTTACAAGGTGATCCTGGATCCCAAGACTCTTGAGATTGATGCAGAGGCAACCCGAAGGCTACGCGAGAGCGTGCCCTCTGCCCCCTAGATTGCGAAAGGAGAGACCATGGGCGGAAAGATTCTCTGCAAAGGTTACGTGATTCTAGTCGCGCTGCTCTTCTGTTCCCTGACCCTCGGGGCTCCAGCTTGGGCGGCAGAAAGTGCCAGCGGTCCCATCAAGATCGGCGTG
>DATEAK010000336.1:0-18575 GCA_035288405.1 bacterium
AAACGTACAAATATTTGTTACATCTTGCCCGAGCACCCCTCACTCTTCCCCTTTCCCCTTACAAGGGACAGGGAGAGAGGTTCGTGATCCACTTAAATCCTGAAGCTTTAAACGTGGGCACTTTTCTCACTGGCCAGGCGTTCGATTCCGAAGGATTTTAAGACTTCGCTTTCTTTCCCGTTGAGAATGTATTCTGCCAAATGGGCTGAGCACGCGGGGCCGATTTGAATTCCCGTCCCGCTAAATCCGACCGCGCACAGGAGCCCGGGACGTGGCGTGCGGCCCAGAAGCGGATGAGCATCCGGGGTCACAGTCCGCAAACCCACCCAACCCTTGTGGGTAGGTGCGTCAAGGAGGGCGGGAAGGAAAGTTTCGAGCATCCGGAAAGCAAAGGAGCGATGAGCATCGCTGGGTTTTTGCTCCCAGCCGTAGTAGTCATCCGGGTCCGTTGGCGGACGGGGTGCGTTGAAATCTGTATCAAGGCGCCCCAGCAGGACCACTCCGCCAGTTTCTTCCCGGAAGTAGAAAGTGGACTCCACGTTCAAGGTCATAGGAAAGATGTAAGGGTGGAGCTTGGGTGGTTTTAAAGCCACGATTTCTCCACGCACGAGCTTTAGCGGTAGATGAAGTCCCGCCAGTTCGAAAAGTTTTGGTGCCCAGGGACCTGCTGTGTTCACAACAACACCCGCCTGAAATTCCCCATCTGTCGTTTGAACTCCGCTGATTCCCTTGGAGTCGGTGAGAAATTCGAGCACAGGGGTATCCGTATGGATCTCGACCCCACGCTCCTGGGCTTGGCGAGCGAAAAGCTGGGTGGCTCCGTAAGGATCCAGATAGCCATCCTTGGGACAGAAGCCTGCTGCGAGAATTTCTTGAACCCGAAGGAGAGGGAGAATTTCATGCAGCTCAGCGGGACTCAGAGATTCCACGGGGACTCCCATCTTCTCTTGTAGAGCGATATCCCGTTCCAGGATTTTTTGGGCCCCCGGCGTGGTCACCGTGTGGAGAAAACCGATGGGTTTATAGCCGATCTGGGCGGGAAACTCGCTGGCCAGTTCCAGATAAATCTTGCGGCTCTGCTGGCGCAACTCGATGTTCAGTGGGGTGGATTGCTGGTGATCGATCGTCGCTACCGATTTTCCGGTGGTGCCTTCGGCCAGACCCCGTTTTTCCAGCAGCATGACCTTCAAACCAGGCGGCTTGCGCAGCGCCAGATGATAGGCCAGGCTGGTGCCGATGATTCCCCCGCCAATGATCACGATGTCAGCCGTTCGAACAGGCATAACGGTCCTTCTCCTTTTTACATGATTGAGTCTGGCGCCCGTGCCGATAAGCTACAAGATGCACCTAGCCCAATTTTTCTAATGCAGATGCTCCACGAGGGAGCTAGGGAAATGTCCACTCCCAGATCTTCACTGCTGCGCTCTCGAGGTTCCTCGCGGCCCATTCTATTGGAAGTACATACAGCCAATCAAAGGGGGATTGCGATTAGTGGTCGTGCCCCAAGAGAATGAAATGTTTGCATCATTTACGGATATTCCACCCGGCGATAGAGTACAATCCCGGTGATCTTTGCGGCCGGTTGCGATCGGCTGGAGGGGAAGTAAGCGGGGCAATGACGGGGACAACGAAGGGGCCCCTGATGATTAGGAGAGCGGATGAACCATGACAGATAAAACTTTCCCCTATCCTGGGATTCCCACGACGGCTGATGGATCTAGCGTCATCGTCTGGGTGGAGTCCTACATTGCACAGGGGGCTTGCGCTTACCCTATCACTCCATCGACCAATATGGGTACTGGATTTCAGGAAGAAGTTTCTAACGGCAAGAAGAACCTGTGGGGAGAAACTTTGGTGTTTCTGGAGCCCGAGTCGGAGCACAGCTCCGCTTCGGCGTGCGAAGGCTTTGCTTTGGCCGGTGGCAGGGTAACCAACTTTACATCCGGGCAGGGCCTCGTGCTCATGAAAGAGGTGCTCTTCACCATTTCCGGCAAACGTCTTCCCGTTGTCTTCCACATCGGTGCCAGAGCCCTCACTTCTCATTCCCTGAACATCCACGCGGGCCACGACGACGTGATGGCCGTGGCGGACGCGGGCTGGGGGATGCTCTTTGCGAAGAATGCCCAGGATGCAGGCGACCTGGCTCTCATCGCGCGGCGGACTGCCGAAGCTTCCTTTACGCCGTTTTTCAACATTCAAGATGGATTCCTGACTACCCATACAATCGAGAGTGTTCGACTCCCCGAACCGGAGATGATGAAGGAGTATGTCGGGAATCCCTCCGACAAGCTGCGCTCTCTGATGGATCCCGAGCGCCCCGTCATGAGCGGTGTGGTCCAGAACCAGGACAGCTATATGAAGGGCAAGATTGCGCAGCGCTATTACTACGATAAGGTGCCGGAGGCACTTCGGGAAGCGATGGAAGAATTCTACCGTTTGACCGGAAGACGGTACGATGTGGTCCAGAGTTACCGTCTGGAGGATGCGGAGTACGCCATTGTCGGTATGGGAACCTACATGGAAACAGCCATGGCCACGGCGGACTGGCTGCGCGACCACGAAAGGATAAAAGTCGGAGTGCTCCATGTGACCTCTTTCCGACCCTTTCCTGGAGCTCAGATTGTTTCGTCCTTGGCTCATCTCAAGGCTTTCTCGGTCGTGGAGCGTCTGGATATCCCTCTAGCTCAGTCCAACCCTCTGACGGCGGAGATCAAGGCGGCCTTTGCCGACGCGGTTCAAGAAGCGCCGGGATATCCGAAAGTCGATCGAGTTCCAACCATCTATTCCGGCTCAGCAGGACTGGGGAGCCGGGACGTGCGGCCGGGAGATTTCATTACCGCAGTGAAGAACATGTCCGTCCCCAACGGGAAACGGTTCTTCGTCGTTGGGATCAAGCACCCGTTGGCTCTTGCTCGCGTGCAGGATCCTGACGTGAGGCCGCCCCAAGCTTTTTCCATGCGCGGCCATTCGGTGGGAGGCTATGGTTCCGTGACCACCAACAAAGTCATTGCGACAATTGTGGAGGATCTCTTTAGCCTGCAAGTTCAAGCCTACCCTAAGTACGGCTCCGAGAAGAAAGGGTTGCCCACGACCTATTACCTGACGGCAGCGCCGGAAAAAGTGCGCACGCACTGTGAGCTTGAGCAGGTGGAGTTTGTACCTCTCAACGACGTGAACGCGTTTCAACAAGGCAATCCCCTGGCCGGTCTCGGCAGCGGAGGGATGGTTTTTATTCAGACCGACAAGACGAATCCCGAGGAAGTCTGGGCCGATGTTCCCGAGCATGCTCGAAACAACATCCGGAATAAGAAGATCCGCGTTCTAGCCATGGATACCGTGCAGATTGCCCGCGAGGTGGCCACCAGTCCTGACCTGATTCAACGGATGCAAGGAATTGTCCTCTTAGGGATTTTCCTGCGTTTCACCCCATTCCGGGAACGTTTGGGGCTGAGCGAGGAGGATCTCTTCAAAGGAGTGGAGAAGTCCTTGCGCAAATATTTCGGTCGCCGGGGGGACCAGGTCGTGCGGGATAACTTACTGGCGGTCCGCCGGGGTTACGAGGAGGTCTTTGAGATTCCCCGCGACGTAATCGAGGGGCGCCTCACTCCTGTGGTAGCCGGAGGCACGGATCATTCTCCAAAAGTTTGAGGGGGAAACATGAACGGAGAAAAGAGCGGCACGATGGAAGAAATCATCAATATAGCCGATTTCAACGAGCGGATTGTGGGGAGTTACAATGCGGGAACGGCTGAGGAAGAGTTACCCGCGGACCTGGACGTTGCCCGCAGCCTCATTGCGCCTGGAACGGGTGCCCTGCGAGACTTTAGCTACATTGCTCCCGAGATGCCCCTGCTTATCGCCGAGAAGTGTGTGGGGTGCATGGAGTGCGTCGTGGCTTGCCCGGATACGGCGATCCTCGGACGAGTGGTTGCGAAAAACGCTTTGCAGAAAAAGCTCGCAGATCTCTCTGCTGAGGGCGCTTCGGAGATCCTGAAAGCACGATTTGCTGAGACCACTAAGTACTTCGGTAATCCAGAAAAAAAAGGAGAAGAGGGAGGATACTTTGGGATCTTTGTAGATCCAACGAAGTGCAAGGGATGCGGTGAGTGTGTGGAGGTGTGCGGGGACCATCTCGCACTGGAAATGATCAAGAAAACCCCCGAAAACCTCGAGGAATATCGCCGGGCTTTTGCGTTTTTCCGCGAACTGCCGCCGACCCCGGATCGCTACATTCAAGAAAAGGTCCTGGCGGATATGATGCTTGCTGACCGCTCTTTGCTCTTCCTAGGAGGAGCGGGATCCTGCATGGGGTGCGGCGAGGCGACCGCTTTGCGCATGATGCTTGCTGCCACCGGGTTTGTCTACGGGGCAAACAGTGTGGGACTGGTTGCGGCCACGGGGTGCAACACGGTTTACGGTGCAACCTATCCTTACAATCCGTTCCTGGTTCCCTGGTCTAACTCCCTCTTCGAGAACGTGTCCACGATGGCCATGGGAGTTCGGGCCCGCTGGGACCAGATGGGCTACAAAGATAAGAAACTGTGGGCCATCGGCGGAGATGGAGCCATGCTGGATATCGGCTTTCAGGCTCTTTCCCGGCTTCTTATGTCCGGAATGAACATCAACGTTATTGTTCTCGATACGCAGGTGTATTCCAACACGGGCGGGCAGGCGTCGACCAGTTCGTTTATGGGGCAAGATGCCAAGATGTCGATGATTGGCACGGCGCAGATGGGTAAATCGGAGCGCCGCAAGGAGCTGGGGAATATCGCCATGATGCATCCCGACGTTTATGTTGCCCAGACCACGCCGGCTCACATTAACCACTTCTACCGAGCTATCATGACCGCCAACGAATACCCCGGCCCTGCTCTCGTCAACGTCTACTCCACCTGCCAGCCCGAGCATGGAGTGGCCGACGACCAGTCCTTCGAGCATGCCCGGATGGCCGTGGATTCCCGTGCCTTTCCGATCTTTATCCATGACCCCCGTAAAGGGCCCCGGCTTCAGGACCGTCTTTCCCTGCAGGGAAATCCGGGCCAGAAGGAAGATTGGTATACGAATCCCAAGACTGGAGAGACTTTCGACTTTGTCGCCTTTGCCCGTACGGAGAGGCGGTTTGCGAAACAGTTTAGAAAGGACGGCACCCCTTCCGAAGCCCTCTTGAAAGCGCAAGAAGACCGTCTGGCGAACTGGCGCCTTCTGCAAGAACTGGCGGGCTTCAAGACGAAGTAGTTCCCAAAAGGGCGCCTCTGCTTCAAGGGAGTGACCGGAGTTCGATGAGGTGGAGTGAGATTCCTTTTCCCAGAGAGCACGGGGGCTGGGCGATTTTCCTGATCCCCCTCGTCATTGGAACTGTGGTGAACGGCCGATTCACCGCTGCCACAGTTCTTTTCGTTTTTGCTGCTCTGTTCTCCTTTGCAGCCCGGGCTCCGCTGGTTGGTCTAGTTCTGGATACCCCTGGAGGAAAGGCTTCAGGAGTTAATCACAGGAACCTTTTCATCTGGCTTTTCATGTACGTCGGGATTTCATTTCTTTTCTGTTTCCCCCTGCTTTCTTTCTATAGGCGGCCGCTTCTGATTCTGATTGGTGGTGGCGCGCTCTCTTTTCTACCGTTTCATTTGTGGGCTGTCAGGCGGCGCCGGGATCGCGCTTTGTCCAACCAACTCTTGGCGGCTTTGGGGCTTACCCTGACGGCTCCAGGGGCGTATTACGTAGCTGCGGGGGTTCTGGATTCTCGGGCCCTGATTTTGTGGATCCTGAATGCTGCGTTTTTTGGCTCCGAGGTTTGCTACGTGCAGATGAGAGTGCAATCCTTGCGGCTCCACCGTCCGATCCTGCGGGGAGCAGCTTGCGCAGCGTTTGCCGGGATTCTCACCGGTGTTCTTATCCTTTCCCTGTTCTCCATTCTCCCGGCGGCCTTTCTTCTCCCCTTTGTCCCTTCTCCTCTAAAAGCCCTTTGGTCGGCCTTGAAATCGTCGAGACGTTTTCAGATTAAACGTCTGGGGTGGTTCGGTGTGGCCCATGCGATGGGTTTTGTCGGGCTCTGTCTCCTTTCCTGGTCTCTGGTTTATTGATCCCAGACGGCCAGGACATTGCTAGTGCAAAATCACTAGAAAAATAGGGGACCTGCATTCTTGAAGGGGGTTAGGGGAAAAGGTAAGTTTAGAACGAACATTCAGGAGGCAAGAGCGGAGGGGATCCGAATTGCCTAGTTACAAACGAAGGAGAACATGCAGCATGGAGAACGCGGGGATGAAAGTGAGTTCTTTTTTAGGTCTTATTTCCTATCGAACGTTCGAGAGACCAAACGGGTAAAGGAGGGGAGCGAATGGCTGCCATCGACAAGTTCGAACACTGGTACCACAACCGCCACGAATACGCAAAAGAATGGAAAAAGAGGACCGGGGGAAAAGTCATCGGGACGTTCTGTACGTACGTTCCCGATGAAATCCTGACAGCGGCGGGGATGCTCCATTCCCGCATACTGGGGAGCCATGAGCCTCAGGATGTGACGGAGCCTCACATCTTCGGGATGTTTTGCCCGTTCTGCCGCGACTCTCTGGCCCAGGGGCTGAAAGGAAGATTCAACTACCTGGACGGGATCGTGCTGGCCCACTCTTGCATTCATTACCGTCAGACCTTTGATAGCTGGAAAGCCCACATCCCGACCGAATTCACTTACTACCTGCCGATGCCCAACATGGTTCAGAGCCCCTCAGCGAAGCCTTACTACCTGGGGGAGGTGGCAAAATTCAAGGCCGCCCTTGAGGAGTACGCCGGCAAAAAGATCACGGATGCGGATTTGGATAGAGGGATTGAGCTTACCAACAAGAATCGTCAGTTGCTTCACCAGATCTATGAGTTTCGCAAAACCGACCCGCCGAAAATGACGGGGACGGAAGCTCTCTACGTTGCCACGACTGCCCAGTTTGTCGATTATGAAGAGCACAACAAGTCCTTGGAAGAAGCCATCAAGGAACTGGCCAACCGTCAGGTCGACCGGGATCCGGGAGTCCGCCTGATGGCGGTGGGAAGCGAAAACGACGATGTAGAGTTCTTCAAGATGGTAGAGTCCGTGGGAGCCACCGTGGTGATTGATGAGCAGTGTGCGGGCACCCGCTACTTTTGGAACGAGGCGCGGATCCAACCGGATCGTTTGCAGACAATCAGCGATCGGTATGTAGAGCGGCCTCCTTGTCCGACCAAAGATTATCCCGAACGAACGAGATTTCCCCACGTGCTTCAATTGGCCAAGGACTATAAAGCTCAGGGTGCTATCATCATGCAGGAGAAATTCTGCGATCCCCATGAGGGGGATAACCCGATCCTCAAGAAGTATCTGGAAGACAACGGGATCCCGACGCTGGGGCTGGAATTTGACTCCACGAACCCTCTGGGGCCATTCCGTATCCGGGTTGAGGCTTTCCTGGAAACGCTGAGAACGGACGATCTTTTCTAGGGTCGGAATGGAAACCGCAACGAATTTTTGGATGGGGAGAACATCATGGCAACGGTAACCAAATATCCCACGGAACCTTTGAAGTGTTGGAATAAGGCGAAGGAACTGCGCCTGAAGTATTACAAGGATTACGCGGAGTGTAAACAGCGTGGAGGCATTCGCTGGAGCGGAGGGGCCTGGGCAATGGACGCGATTCCTGCCGGGCTGGGGGATGACGTATACACCCTGACCAGCGAGCCCTACGCTGCTTCCGTGGCTTTTGATCCGAAGCTCAATGCGGAATGTCAGAGCGCAGCGGATGCCAAGGGTTGGTCACGGGACCTCTGTTCCTACATGAGAACCTACTGGGGATCCATGTATGTCAACAAATACGCCTTTGGCGGTGAGTTTCCCAAGCCTGACTTTGTATATCAGACCCAGATTTGCTGCAGCCACCACAAGTGGTACCAGCATGTCTCCGAGTATAAGAAAGTTCCCTATTTCACCATCGATGTCAGCGTGGGAGCATATAAGGACCTGGATGAAGGCAAAATCCAGTACGTGGTCAACCAGATGCAGGAATCCATCCCCTGGATGGAGAAGGTGACGGGACGCAAGTTTGATGACGAGAAGTTTATCGCTGCCGTCAACAGTGAGTGTCGCACGACCTCTCTTTGGGCCGAGGTTTGCACGCTCAACAAGGCAATTCCGGCTCCTCTGGAAGAGAAGACGATGTACGCTCTCTATGTTCTGGCCACCCTTTCCAAACATTCCAAAGAGTTCGGGGACTTCTATGCAGAGCTCAGGGATGAGGTGAAGGACCGCATTGCCCGGGGCATCGCTGCGGTGTCCAACGAGCGCTGCCGCCTGATCACGGACACCCAGCCCCCGTGGAGCTATCTCTCCATGTACCGCTATATGGAGAAATACGGGGCCGTTTCCGTGGGTTCGCTGTATACGTTCGCACTGGAAGGGGTCTTCGCGGATCAGCCGGATGGCTCCTGGGGCCCCAGGCCTACACCAGAACAGCTCGGAATCAAGATTCGCACCCGGGAAGAAGCCTTGCGGATCTACGCCGACTGGAACCTGTGCAAGCCCGAGTGGCAACACTTTTACGACCCCCAGATCAAGACCGACATAATGCTCAGGATGGTCAAGGAGTTTAAGCTGAATGGGGTGATCCTGCACCTGAACCGAGGTTGCGAGGGCTTGAGCAAAGGAATTATGGAAAACCGGCTTGGGCTCGTCAAAGCGGGGGTGCCTGTAATGACCTATGAAGGGAACATGGGCGACGAGAAGGAAATGGATTACCCGCGGACTCTAAGCCGCATCGACTCCTTTATGGAAAGTCTGGGTTTGGGCAAGCTTGAGAATTAAGGGAGGAATGTCATGATTACAGCGGGAATCGATGTGGGAGCCAAAACAATCAAGGTGGTGCTTCTTGACGGTGACAAGATCTTGGCTAAAGCCCAGGTGCTGGCCGGCTTTGAGACGGAGCAGTCTGTTGAGGAGGCTTATAAAGAAGCGCTCGGCAAGGCCGGAATTGAGCGTAGCGCCGTGGTCAAGGTAGGGGCGACCGGAGCGGGCCGCAAAGCCGTTGCATTTGCCCAGACTGTGGTCACGGAGGTGAGTGCGGATGCACGGGGAGCTGTCTTCCTCCATCCGTCTGCCCGCACGGTCATCGATGTGGGCGCCGAAGAGGGGCGCGGAATCAAAACCAATGCCGCCGGCAAGGTTGTTGACTTTGCGGTGAACGAGAAGTGTGCCGCCGGGGCGGGAGCCTTCACGGAGTCCATGGCGCGGGCACTGGAAGTGACCCTGGCGCAGTTCGGGGAGATTTCCCTGAAATCCGATAAGACGATTCCCATGAACGCCCAATGCACCGTCTTCGCCGAATCCGAAGTGGTGTCCCTGATCCACTCAAACATCTCCAAGGAGGACATCGCTCGGGCAGTGCATGACGCGATCGCCAGCCGAATTTCCGCCATGGTGCGCAGGGTCGGCTTGGAGCAGGATGTGGTTTTGATGGGCGGAGTTGCCTACAACATAGGGTTTTTGGAGTCCATCAAGCGGACGATGGGGATCGAGAATGTTGTGGTCCTGGAGGATCCTGAATACGTGGGAGCTCTGGGGGCTGCTGTCGTTGCCGGCGCGGATGGAAACTAGAGGGGAGGAGGTTAACCGTGGCTGAATTCTGGAGATGGAAGGAATACAACTGGAAAGATCCCGATAAGGATTGGAAATCCGCGAAGTTGATCACGTCGGGAATTGACGTCGGTTCCGTAAGCTCCCAGGCGGTCATCGTGGCCGACGGGGAACTCTACGCCTATGCCAGCATGCGCACCGGGTCCAATAGTCCGGACAGCGCCCGCAACGCGCTGGAATGGGCCTTGCGGGACACGGGGATGAAGCAGGAGAACATTCAGTACGTCGTCGGCACCGGGTACGGGCGTGTAAACGTTCCCTTCGCCAACAAAGCGATTACGGAAATCGCCTGTCACGCCCGGGGCGCGAATTTCATGGCCGGCAACAGCGTGCGCACGATCCTGGACATGGGAGGACAGGATTGCAAAGCAATCCATTGCGACGAGAAAGGGAAAGTGACCAACTTCCTCATGAACGATAAATGCGCTGCCGGCACAGGGCGCGGGATGGAAGTCATTGCGGACTTGCTGGGGGTCCCGGTCGAGCAGGTCGGGGAGCTTTCATTTAACGTTCCCGAGGAACCCGAACCGGTCAGCAGCACCTGCGTGGTGTTTGCCAAGTCCGAGGCCATGGGTCTTCTCAAGGACGGTTGGACCAAGAGCAAGGTCTTGGCCGCGTACTGTCTGGCCATGGCCAAGCGGGTCTCCGAACTTCTGGAGCGCATCGGTGTGGAGAAGGAGTTCTTCATCACCGGAGGGATCGCCAAAAACGCGGGGGTCGTCAAGCGTCTGGAGCAGGTCATCGGTGTAAGTGCCATCCAGAGCAAGTACGACAGCCAGCTTGCGGGGGCACTGGGGGCGGCTCTGTTTGGCCAGGCCTTGCTGCAAAAAGAGAAAGCGGCCGGCAAAGTGGCCTGAAACCTTGGGGGTTGAGAATGCTCGCAAATTACGGTTACAAGGACGGCTCCGGGGAGTACTTCATAACGATCGACACAGACAAGTGCACTAGCTGCCCTCATCACGGCTGCATTGATGGATGCCCCGAGCATATCTACGAGATGATCACGGACGATTACGACGACAACGTGTCGGCGGTCCGTCGGGACGTCCGCAATACTTTGAAGTACCTCTGTGCTGCCTGCAAGCCGACTACGGGGCGTGGGGTACTCCCTTGCATGGCCGCGTGCACTCCGGGCGCCATTACTCATTCCTGGTAGGAGGCTCGCTGTGGAAACGGTCACCTTGAGCCTGGATCAAGAACAGGTAACGGTTCCGGATGGCCTCTCTTTGTTGCAGTTGGCGTGGAAGCAAGGGAAATACATCCCCAGCCTCTGCGCACATCCGGACCTCTCGCCCGAGGGCTCATGCCGGCTCTGTCTGGTAGAGGTGGAGGGACAGCCGGGTTTGGTGCAGGCCTGCGATGTGAAGGTGCAGGCCGGCATGGTGGTAAGAACGGAATCGCCCGCCATCGCGGCGGCCCGTCAGGATAATCTGGCCAAGATTCTTGCGAACCACCCTCACGTGTGCTTGACCTGTCCGCAGAGGGAAGGATGCACACGCACGACCTGTTCTTACGGGATTCCCGTCGAGGAGCGCTGCTGCTCCATCTTCAACGACTGCGAGATCCGACGCGCTTCGGACTATGTGGGAATTAAGAACGACACTCCCCGCTATATCCATCGCAAGCTTCCCATCGTTCATGATGAGCCGTTTTACAACCTCGACTTTAACCTGTGCATTTCCTGTGGCCGCTGCGTCCGGGTGTGCCGTGATGTGAGAGGCATCGGGGCCCTGGGAGTTCGGGAACTGGACGGCCATGTCTACATGGGGCCCATTGCGGATACGCTGGAGGAATCGGGGTGCAAGTTCTGCGGATCTTGTGTGGAGGTTTGCCCCAGCGGCTCTTTGTTGGACAAAGTGGCCGAGGTTCCCGGAAAAGTGGAGACCTCCCTGGTTCCCTGCCGGGAGGCCTGCCCGGCCGGAATTGACGTCCCGCGTTACGTGCGTCTGATCGCCGATGGAAAGTTTCCGGAAGCGGTAGCCGTGATTCGGGAAAAAGTCCCTTTCCCCGAGGTTCTGGGATACATCTGCTTTCACCCCTGTGAGCCTGTGTGCCGGCGGGGGAAAATCGATGAGCCGATCTCCATCTGTTCCCTGAAGCGATTTGCATCGTCTCGGGATACGGGCCTGTGGAAGGAAAAAGCGAATTTCGCTCCTGCCACGGGGAAGAAGGTGGGTGTCATCGGATCGGGGCCTGCGGGCCTGACGACAGCCTACTACTTAGCCCGTAAAGGGCACTCAGTCACCGTGTTTGAAGCGTACTCTGAGCCAGGCGGCATGCTGCGTACGGGAATTCCTGAATATCGCCTTCCCCGTGAAGTCCTTGACAGGGAAATTCAAGAAATCGTGGATGCGGGGGTGAAGATTCAGTACAACTCTCGGGTGGATGACCTGGATGCCCTGTTTGCAGAAGGCTTTGAGGCTCTGTTTCTCGCCATCGGAGCTCATCAAGGGAGCAAACTCGGATTGAAAGGACAAGATTCACCCAGAGTGATGGATGGGGTGAGTTTCCTGCGCCGGGTGAACCTTGGCGAAGATGTCTCCGTAGGCCAGAAAGTGGCAGTCATCGGGGGCGGAAACGCGGCTATTGATGCAGCCCGTACCGCCCGGCGCTTAGGAAGCCAGGAAGTAACCCTGATTTACCGGCGCACCCGCGCCGAGATGCCGGCCTTCCCCCATGAAGTGGATGAGGCGATCCACGAGGGGATCACCCTGGAGTTTCTAACGGCCCCGGTGTCGATCCAGCCCGGTAACGGGAATCTCCAGGTGGAGTTCGTGAGAATGGAGCTTGGCGATCCGGATGAGAGCGGCCGGCGCAGGCCCGTACCGCTGCCTGGTAGCGAGTATACCCGGGAGTTTGATACGGTCATTGCCGCGATTGGTCAACGCCCCGAGGTTCCCGATCATTTTCATCTTCCGTTGGGGAAGGGAGACATTCTGGAGGTTCACAGGGACACCCTGAAGACCAATCGAGAAAAGGTGTTTGCTGGGGGAGATGCGGTGAGCGGGCCGGCTTCCGTTATCGAAGCCATCTCCATGGGAAGGACTGCCGCCTCGGTCATCGATTGTTCTCTGGGCGGCGACGGGATTATTGATGAATCTCTCGTGGATTTTGAAGACGCAAGTCCTTTCCTGGGGAGAGAAGAGGACTTTTTGGCACGCCTGCGATCCGCAATGCCCACTTTACCCCTGGCGGAACGCTTGATCGGCTTCCCTGTGGTCGAATTGGGGCTGGACGAGAAGGCTGCCATCGCGGAAGCCAACCGCTGCCTGCGCTGTGACCTTCGCCTGGATTTGGCCCCGCTTCCGCATCCACCTGCCCATTGGCTGGAGTTCACCACGGAACAGGTGGCGCAGGTTCCGGAAGCGGAAGGGGTGTTCGAGTTGTTGGACGAGGAAAAGAACGTCCTGATGATTTGCGGAACGCCAAATCTTCGTCACAGCTTGACCGAAAAACTCCAAGAAAATTCCCAGGCCCGCTACTTTACTTTCGAAGAGGAACCCATGTACACTCAAAGGGAGAGTGAGCTTTTGCAGCAGTACCTCCAGCAGCATGGGCAGATGCCCGGGGGCGGGGCGTCGGACCTCGACGATCTTTTCTAGGCAGCACAGGGGGGCCAGGAGGAATGCCATGACAGCCAAGCTGGCGCAGGAACAAATTCGGATTCGTCTGATCCAGAGAGGGGACATGGATGCCATTGTCTTCATAGATGCCCAGTCCTTTGGCAAGAAAAGGCCCGAGTATTATGAGCAAAAGGTTGATCTCGCCCTGGATGACCGGCGACACTTGGTTACCTCTTTGGTAGCTGAGGTCGGGGGGAAAGTCGTCGGATTCATTATGGGAGAGATTTACCGCGGCGAGTTCGGAATCCCGGACACGGTGGCAACGATCGATACCATCGGAGTTGACTCCAAGTACCAGAGAAACGGCATCGGCCAGTTCCTGATGGAAGAGTTTGTGACGATCGCACGGAAGGCCGGCGTCGAGGTGATCAATACCCGGGTGGCTTGGAATGATTGGGATCTGTTGAGATTTTTTGACAGCAGCTCATTCCAACTCCAACAAAGCAAGGCGATCCATCTGGAGCGCAGGCTCTAACGAGGGAGTTCCATGGCGGAACAGGAAAATAGAGGGAAAACTGCGGTCCTCAAGATGGAGGGCTGGGAGCGACGCACTACAGCCTGCGAGCCCCGCCTCAGTGAGTTGGTGGAACTTTACGAATCGCTGGGGTTTGAGGTGCGCGTGGAGCCTTTTGAGGCCGAGCCAGGCTATGAGTGTCTCGATTGTTACACCATGGAGCCCGGCAGGTACAAGATCATATTCACAAGGCCTCATGACGCTGGCGCCGCGTAGATGAAGTTGGAAGGAGGAAAGAGGGCGATGGTGGATGTTTCCAGTGGGAAGGTGGGACTGTGCCCCGAGCACATCGGGTTGCTGGACACGCTGGAAGGGTTGCGCGCGAAGCTGGTTCGGCTCGGCTGCATGGGCGATATTCCAAGGGAAAACGAGTGGCAGAATTTATGCCGATGGCTAAGGGGTTTTTCCCGGGAACTGGAAGACCATATGTCCTGCGAAGAGACCAACTTTTTTCCCGTGGTGGACTGGGGCTTGGGGGGAGGCGAAGAGAGCCCCACTCGCTTCGTTCTGGCTGAACACCAGCAGATCCGGCGGATCTTGGAGGACGTCAGGAAGGTAGCCACGCCGTCCCTCGGGGCCTCGGAGGACCAGTTCTGGCCTTATTTCGGCCGCTTGAGCGAACTCATGAGCATTCTGACCTCTACTTTGACAAGTCATATCCGCAGTGAGGACCGCATTTTTTTCCCGCTCGGTCAACAGATCCTCCACCAAAGGATGGTGGATAAGCAAAATCCAGCTCAATAATAACGAAGGAGGGGGAATGGGTTATTTTTCGCCGAAGCCCGCCGAGGGCTTCCGATTCAACAGCATTCTCTATACGAAGAAGGACTGGGTGGCCACCATTACCCTGAACCGCCCGCAGGTGTTTAATGCAATTAACACCGAGGTTCTCGATGAAATGGCCCAGGCTCTCCTGGACGTGTCCTGGGATGACTCCATTGCGGTTCTAGTTCTGACGGCGGTCGGAGAAAAGGCCTTTTGCACCGGCGGGGACGTAAGTGAATACGCGACCACCATGTTACCCCGCCCGCGAAACTACTGGAAGTGGTTTGCCTATTTCGATCGGGTCATGACTCTTCTCTTGGACCTGGGAAAGCCCGCCATAGCGCGCATTAACGGTATGGTCGTCGGGGGCGGAAACGAGTTGCATCTGGCCTGCGATCTTTCCATCGCCGCCGAGCACGCCAAGATCCGGCAGATCGGTCCCAGCGTCGGGAGTGTTCCCGCTGGTGGCGCCACGCAGTGGCTGCCGATATTGATCGGAGATCGCCGGGCCCGGGAGATGTGTTTTGTCAATGAATGGGTGGAAGCCCGGCAGGCCTTGGAGTGGGGTCTTGTGAATCAAGTGGTGCCGTACAAAGATCTCGATGGTGCCGTGGCAGCCCTGTGTGAGAAGTTGATCAACAAGTTCCCCGAATGCGCTCGTTATACGAAGGAACAGGTGAATTTCTGGAAAAAGCTTTCCTGGGCGGCCACGATTGGTCATGCCCGAGACTGGTTGACCTTGCACTATAGCTCCATCGAACCGTACGAAGGGATGAAGGCTTTTGTGGAGAAGCGCCCTGTGGATGTCATCGGTCTCCGAAAGCGCGCGGCCGCGGGAGGATCCAGTGAATTTCTCTGGGGCCCTTACACCCAAACCTGTTCGTCCTGCAATGCGAAAGGCATTCCGGATGATTTCCGGTTCTGCGGTTCTTGCGGGGCTTCGCTGAAATGAGATTTGGCGACACGAGAGTCGGGAGGATTTGAAAATGGATTTTCGCCTGACAAATGAGCAGGTCTTGTTTCGGAATATGGCCCGTGAGTTCAGCGAGAAAAACATCCGCCCGCTCGCCAAGGAGATCGACCGCAGCGAGAAGATTCCCTTGAGCCTGCTCAAAGGGATGGCGGACCTGGGACTTCTGGGAGTGACCATCCCCGAAAACTACGGCGGCCCGGGCGGTAACGCAGTTCTAGCTGCCGTAGGCGCCATGGAAGTGGCCCGCGGCGACGTGAGTATGGCTTTACCTGTGTACTACCTTCTGGCAGCGGGCTGGAGCTCTGTGATCAGCAAATACGGCACTGAGGAGGCCAAAGGAGAGATTCTCCCCCGGATTGCCAAGGCCGAGCATTTTGTCGGCATCGCCACCACGGAGCCTGGTGGAGGTTCGGATCTGGCAAATCTGAAGACCACCGCGGTCCGTAAGGGGGACAAGTTCATCATCAACGGAGAAAAGGCCTTCTACAGCGGCTACAGAGAGTGCGAGCAGCTCGGCCGCGGCGGGCATGTGACCCTGCTGCGAACAGACCTTTCGAAAGGCACTCGGGGCTTCAGCTTCATGTATGTTCCCTACAATTGCCCGGGGATGAAATACACCAACTACAGCCACCTGGGCCGCACAGGTTTTTCCACAGGAGGAATGACCTACGAGAACGTGGAAGTCCCGGCGAAGTATCTCCTGGGAGAGGAAAATCGCGGGTACAACTACGCCATGGACGGTTTTTCTCTGGCCCGAACTCTGGTGGCCTCGGCCTGCATCGGGGCCGCGGAGAGGGCTCTGGAACTCGGTATGGACTACATCAAGACCCGGGAGGCCTTCGGCAAACCGATTGCCAGGTTCGAAGGGATCCAGTTTGAGCTTGCCAATGATTACGCCATGCTGGAGATGGTACGCACCGCGGTGCTCAAGGCCGCCTGGCTCTACGATGAAGTTCAGAGAGGTGGAGATGCCACGATTTCGGAGCTCAACATCCAGATGGCCATCAGCAAGCTCATGGCTCCGCAAGTGGCCTTCGATATTTTCAAGCATGTCATGATGTGGTACGGAGGAGCCGGCTATAACAACGATGTGGAGCTTGGCATGGGGCTCAAAGGCATCCTCTCTTACCTGGCAGGCGCCGAAGGGGCATTGAACATTATGCGGATCATTATCGGCAAGGAGCTTCTCGGCAAAGAGTTCATGCCCACGAGCTAGGAGATTGGGGTGGAAAAGTTCGACGTCATTGTTGTGGGCGCCGGGCTTTCCGGTCTAGCGGCTGCCTCCGTGTGCATCGGGGGAGGACTTAACACCCTGGTTCTGGAAAGAGGGATCTTCCCCGGTGCGAAAAACGTCTCGGGGGGCCGGCTGTACTTGAAACCGGTTGCCAGCCTTCTCCCGGAATTCTCGAAGGGCGATCTTCCTATCGAACGGCCTGTGACTCACGAACGGCTCACACTGATGGATGGCTCCGATTCTCTGACCCTTTCTCTGCAAACTCCGGAATTTCGCTCCTCCATGCCGCAGAGCGTGACTGTGCTGCGGGCTGTTCTTGACCGATGGTTTGCGGAGCACCTCGGCGAGTGCGGGGGGATCGTGGTCCCCAAAATCCGTGTGGATGGGGTTATTCGGGAGAAAGGCCGGATTTGTGGTATTCGAGCTGCAGGAGATGAAATCGGAGCCAACGTAGTCATCGCCGCCGATGGGGTCAATGCGCTGCTGAGCGAAAGGGCGGGATTGCGATCTTCCCATGATCCCGCTCACTTTGCAGTGGCTGCTAAGGAGATCATCGAACTTTCCAGCGGAGCCATTGAAGAGCGCTTCCAGCTGAACAATGGAGAAGGCGCGGCTCAGCTTTTTGCCGGGTCCGTAACCCGGGGGATGCCGGGCGGCGGCTTCCTGTACACAAACCGGGAGACCCTTTCTTTGGGGGTCGTGGTCGGAGTCCAGGCGGCTGGTTCTTCGAAGGTGCCGGTGCATGAATTAGTCGAGGAGTTTAAGGATCACCCGGCGGTGGCTCCTCTCGTGCGCGGCGGAAACGTGGTTGAGTACTCAGCCCACTTGATTCCTGAGGCGGGCCCGTACCATGGGACTTCGCTTAGCACCGACGGCTTTTTGACCGTAGGGGACGCCGCAGGGTTTTGCCTGAATCTGGGTGTGACCGTAAGAGGCATGGATTACGCTTTGGCTTCCGGTGTTCTGGCGGGTCAAGCTGTCCTGAAGGCTCACGAAACGGGAGATTTTTCCCGCGAGATCCTCTCAACTTATGACCGGTCTGTCCGGGAAAGCTTTATCGGCAAGGATTTCAAAACCTACCGGAAGGTTCCCCGATTTTTGGGTAATCCCCGGCTCTATAGCCTTTACCCGCAGGCACTGACCGGGGCATTTAAGGATCTCTACCGCGTGACGGAAAATCCGAAGGGGAAAATTGTGCGAGGCTTCCGAAATTCTCTGTTCTCGCGGATCTCCTTGGGACAGGCCTTGAGGGATGTGATTCGAGGATATCAGGCCTTATGAGCTTAAAACTGTCCATTGCGGAGCGCCTGGGAAAAGATGTTTTCGAACTGAACGGACAGCCCCACATCCTGGTGAACTCCCAGATTTGCCGGGAAAAATGTCTGGAGAAACCCTGCCTCTATTTTTGCCCGGCGGATCTCTTTAAGCTGAATACGGAAGGGGACATCACCCACGACTGCGACGGCTGCCTGGAGTGTGGCACGTGCCGCGTCGGCTGTCCCCATGAAGCGGTGACCTGGGATTATCCCGAAGGCGGTTACGGGGTCAGCTTTCGGTTCGGCTAGGGGGAGAAATGAACATTCTTGTTTGTGTCAAGCAGGTCTTGGATCTTAATCAGATCCGGATCAAAGCGGACACGGGGGAACCAGTGATCAGCGGCGTTCCCTATCGGCTGAGCGAATTTGACAAGAACGCGTTGGAAGCTGCCATCACCCTCAAGGAGAAACACGGGGGTAAAGTAACGGCGCTCTCCTTCGGAACTTCCAGTTTTCCTCCACGATCAGCATGGCTTCATCGGCTCCCATGGCGAGAGCTTCCTT
>DATEAK010000337.1:0-4768 GCA_035288405.1 bacterium
ACCTCTGTGGATAACCATCCCGCCAGAAAAGCGCCGACCAAGGCTCCCAAGGTAGTTGCGATTTCCAGGAACATCCCGATCCGGATGTTCGAGTATCCCTCCTTGACGAAAGCGGCGGCAGCGCCGGAGGAAGTTGCAATGACGGAGATCAGCGATGTGCCGATGGCGTAACGAATATCCACTCCGAACACCAGGGTGAGAAGCGGTACGATGACAACACCGCCGCCCAGCCCTGTCAACGATCCCAAAAATCCCGCCAGGAATGCACCCGACCAGACGAGTGCGGTAAATGCAAGAGTGTTCAATACGTTTGTCCTCCTGATCTAGACATCGAAGTGGAGCCTCCCAAGCTGATAAGGATACCACTGAACGGGGTCTGATACCGTTCCAACTTGATGGCCCAATTTGGACGACGTGCCCGACGATAACAGTATGGACCAGGCGAACCGGCAACGTGGCCGAAATAGTTGGAACGGCACTCGTATGCGGCCGGAGATAGTCTTCTGTCAACGGACGAGCCGTAAAGCAGGCGCTCGATATTCGTTTGAATCTGTATGAGAGTTGCAGTATACAGGGGGAGGCAATTATGGTTCCTAACCCGAAATTTCTAAATTGCTCCTGAAACCGCAGCTCTCTCCGGTGAGAATGATCGACCTGGTCTGCCGCGGTGGATGGAGACTCTCGACATAGCTATGAATCGATGAAAATTCTCCTTTGTTACTACTTTCAAACGGATGTGCCTTTGGGGCGTTGCTGTCTGAATGCTTTGCGGAGTCTGGGGCATGACGTTATGCCGTTCGAGTGCGATGTGCGGACTTCGTTCGACACCTGGGTGATCCGGCCTGCCAACAAAATCCTGAGCAACTTGCGGATCCGGCGCGATCAGGAATTTTTGATGCACTCTCCTTGGAGCAACTTGAGCACCCGGAGCCAAGGTCTCCGGCGTGTGGTTCGAGAGTTTAGGCCCCAGGTAGTCATCGTCATGAGAGGCGCTTCTTTCTTGCCGGAAGTTCTTCGGGAAATCAAACAGACCGCTTCGCCGATTTTGGCCTATTGGTGGCTTAAGGGGCCCATCAAGATGTACCCGGACACCGTGGAGGAGGTGCGCTGCTGTGATCTGCTGCTGAGCACTTCCCGACTGGCTTTGGACGAGTTTCGCCGGCAGGTGGATGTTTCCTGCTATTATTTGCCTCTGGCCGTGGATCCGGCGCTCCACCGCAAGCTTTCGGTGTCGCCTGCGGACCGGCAGCACTATGACTGTGATGTGAGCTTCGTGGGGTCCTGGAACAGAGGCCGTCAGGAAGTTATAGAGCACGTCGTTTCCCGGACCGCTGCTTCTCTGAAGATCTGGGGCCCTGGATGGAAAGAAGTCCTCACCGGCAACCGTTTGGCGAGTTGTATTCAGGGCCAGGGAATTTATGGCGAGGAGGTCGTAAAACTGTTTAATGTGGCCCGCATCGGCCTTAATATTCACACCTGGCATGGAATTCCTTCGGGGGTGAACGGACTTGCATTTGAAGTCCCGGCTTGCGGAGGAATGGCGCTCCTTGAGTACTCCGAAGAGCTGAGCGAGATCTACCGGATCGGTGAAGAAGTGGAATTCTATCGCTCCTTGGAGGAACTGGCCGAGAAGGTGAACTTCTATTTGAAAAACCCTGCAGCGCACAAGAGGATCGCCGACAAGGGATATGAGAGGGTGCAGCGGGATCATACCTTTACCCGCCGCATGGCGCAGTTGATCAAGGCTGTAGAGGACGCCAGGACGGCGGTCAAGTGACACCATGCGGATTCTGTACCCTGTAAACGAGGTCTTCCCGAATCCGACGGCCCGCTCGATCCAGATCATGAATACGTGTGCCGCGCTGGCTCGCAAGGCACGTCAATTACTCGTGCTGTAGTGCTGCTAACGACCCGGTTGACAGCGCCGGTTCGTCTCCGGGAACGTGTTTCGGCGTTTCTTAGAAAATCACAAGGTCGTCGTTGTGGTCATGAAAAAGCGGCTCGAGGAATTCAGGAGGTCGGGACTTGCCAGGCAGCTCGTCGAGATGAGGCCGTCCGGCAGGTTGACAAGGAAACAGGGAAGGTGCTAATATAAATCTGACTAGTCTGACCAAATACGGAGGGTTCTATGAGCACTTGGCAGCTTCAGGAAGCAAAGGCCCGTTTGAGTGAGGTTATCAAGAAAGCCGCGAAGGAAGGGCCACAGAGTATCACTGTGCACGGGGAACCGAGCGCCGTCGTGGTTTCGAACAAGGAGTATGAACGGCTTAAGCATCCCCGAGGGAGCTTCGTGAAATTCATGCGCCGCTCGCCGCTTTACGGTGCAGAGCTTACTCTCAAGCGTGAACAGACGCTCACTCGCAAGGCCCATGTCGCATGAGCTATCTGCTCGATACCAATGTGGTGTCAGAGACCATCCGACGTAACCCGAACGAGACGGTGACATCATGGCTCGATCAGATCCCTGGTGAGGCGCTCTTTGTAAGTGTTCTTACGCTGGGAGAGATTCGCAAAGGCATCGAGGCTTTGCCGGACAGGAAACGCCGTGAGAGGTTGCGCTTGTGGATCGATCATGAGCTTCCGCGATGGTTTGAGGAGCGGGTGCTCCCGGTGGACCTCGCTGTTGCCGACCGTTGGGGGCGACTGCTTGCAGAGGTCCGCCGGCCGGTTCCCACCATCGATAGCCTTCTTGCCGCGACTGCTTTACATCACGACTTGCGGCTGGTGACACACAATACCAGGGATTTCGATTATCCCGGTCTTGAAGTGATCAATCCGTGGTCTCTGTAATCCCCGATGGGATTCAAAGGGGCTTCTGGCCGTTCCGAACGATTTCGCCTCCTCAAGGAGGAGAATCTGCGCAGGTCTGTCGTGGTCAATGGATCCGCAACGGTAATGGCCAAGTATGCGCGAGACCGAATCGCTCGACAGTTAGTCGAGGTTTACGATGATCTTGTGGGGTCAAAAACATCCGGCTCCTGGCGGGGAGCGAGACGAGGTCCGTAAACGATATGAGAGTTCTGTATCCCGTAAGCGAGGTCTTCCCGAATCCCACGGCGCGCTCGATCCAGATCATGAATACATGTGCCGCGCTGGCTCGCAGGGGGCATCAGGTGGTTCTGCTCCTGGGAAAAAAGCGGGCAGTCAGTGCCGGGAATTTGCTTGACTATTACGGTCTGTTGCCGACGCCGGGGCTGGAGATCGAGTTCCTGCCCATTTTGAGGTCACCGGGACAGGGAATCTGGCGCCCGAGTTGGGGCGGTCTATTCCTTTTCTTTTGCCGGCGCCGTATCGCCCGATTGCTGGCCGGATCTGTTGGGGGAAAGAACACCGTTATCTTTGTCCGGCATCTAAAGCTGGCCGGCGCTCTATGCCGGAGAAACAAGAAGTTCCTGGCAGTCCCCCTGGTTTTCGAGGCTCATGAGATCTTTTCCCACGGAAAGCCGGTAGGCTCTCGCTTGAGGATGCTGGAGGAGAAAATCTATAATGGAGTGAATGGTGTCGTAGCCATTACAGCGCATCTGGCCGGGATGATCCAAGAGAACTTTGCTTTGAGTAAGCCGCTGGCGGTGGTGCCTGATGGAACGAACCTCTTCCCTCTTTCCCCTTTAAATTCGCAGACTCCCGCCCGAGTTGTTTACGCAGGCCAGCTCTACGATTGGAAGGGAGTGGACTGTCTCGTGGAAGCCATGGCGGAGGTGCCAGGGGCTCGCCTGGTCATCCTGGGAGGTGGTGCTGGAGGGAGGGAGGAGCTTCAGAGACAGTGCCGGTCTCTTGGGGTTGAAGATCGTGTGGATTTCCTTGGGCAGGTGCCCCACAGGGAGGTAGAAAAGTACCTCCGGGAGGCGGACGTGTTTGCCTTGCCCTCCGCAACAAGGCCCATCTCCTGTTATTGGACCTCCCCTTTGAAACTCTTCGAGTATATGGCGACAGGGCGTCCCGTGGTGGCCTCCGATCTGCCTTCCCTGCGGGAAATCCTGCGGCACGAAGAAAACGCGCTGCTTGTGGAGCCTGGAAACCCCCGGGCCATGGCGGCAGCCATAAACCGGATTCTCACCGATCGCGGATTGGCCCAGCGTCTGGCGGGGCAGGCGCTTGCCGATGTGAGAGAGTATACGTGGGATAAGAGAGCGGAAAAGCTGGAGGGATTTTTCTTTGAACTCCTGTCTTGATTTCAGCCCTCTTCCGTTGTAGAGTAAGATCTCGTGAAAGCTACAGAGTTTTATGAACTGCTTTCCCGAACGATGGAGGAAGGACCCTGAAGTCCAAGGTCACCGCCATCATACCTGCCCGGTATCAATCCAGCCGCTTTGTCGGAAAACCCCTCGCTTCTCTTCTCAACAAGCCTCTGATTCAGTGGGTTCATGAGCTTGCCCGCAAAGCCTCCAGTGTGGACAGCGTGCTGGTGGCTACTGATGATGAGCGGATTGCGGAAACGGTCCGGCGTTTCGGAGGTGAGCCGGTAATGACCTCCCCCGATCATCCCTCGGGCAGCGATCGGCTGGCGGAAATTGTTCCCTCCCTCGATTGTGATCTGGTTGTAAACGTTCAAGGGGATGAGCCCCTTCTGAATCCGAAGGATATCGACCGGGCCGTAGCAGCTTTGGAGAAAGATACTCAGGCCTCTATGTCTTCCCTGTTCTACCGTATCACGGATTCTCGGGAGCATCTGGATCCGAATGTGGTCAAAGTGGTCATCGACCGGGACGGATACGCCCTCTATTTTTCCCGTGCTCCGATCCCTTTCCGGAGGGATGGAGCGAAAGGG
>DATEAK010000338.1:0-3608 GCA_035288405.1 bacterium
CTACAGCGACGACATTACTTGCGGAAGTGATTCCGCTCTGACTTGGAAGAAGACCCCCACCCCGCCCTCCCCCGCAATGGGTGGAGGGGGGAGAGCCCAGTAACTGCTGGACATGGCTTTGCGTGTTATGCTAGTGTTAACACGGGTTTAAGCCCAAAAAGGGTGCACATCGTGAACCTAATTGAACGCGCCAAAAAGGTATTGGAAATCGAGAGCAAGGCCGTAGCGGCTCTGATGGACCGGATCGGCAAGGAGTTTGTCTCGGCCGTGGAGCTCATTGACGGCTGCCGGGGCCGGCTCATCGTTACGGGCCTCGGGAAATCGGGGCTCATCGGCAAGAAAATCGCCTCGACCTTCGCCAGTATGGGAATTCCCTCCCTCTTCATGCACCCCGTGGAAGGCGTCCATGGAGATCTGGGCATGGTGGTCAAGGGGGACGTGTTGATCGCCATCTCTAACAGCGGAGAAACCGAGGAGATTCTCAAGCTCCTGCCGGTCATCAAGCGCTTCGGCGTCAAATTGATCGCCCTCACCGGAAATCCGGAGTCCACGCTCGCACGCCTGAGCGATGTGGTTCTGGATGTGGGTGTCGAGGAAGAGGCCTGCGTTTTGGATCTTCTCCCCACGGCCAGCACAACGGCGACGCTGGCCATGGGGGATGCCCTGGCGGTGACCCTGCTGGAAAAGCGGGGATTCAGCCCTGACGATCTGGCCGTTTTTCATCCCGGAGGGGTCATCGGGAAAAAGCTCCTCTTACTCGTGCGGGATCTCATGCATAGCGGTGATGCTCTTCCGCTGGTGCGGGAAGATGCGACTCTCAAGGACGTGATCTACGAGATCTCCTCCAAGCGCATGGGGGTTACCAGTGTGGTGGACAGGAAGGGAACTCTACAGGGAATCGTCACGGATGGAGATCTCCGCCGTCTCATGGAACGGGAAACATTTCAATTTTCCGTGCGGGCGGCGGACTTCATGACACGAAACCCCAAAACCATTGAGGATTCGGCCCTGGCAGCCGAAGCCCTACAGGTTATGGAAAAGCATTCCATTACCTCTCTTCTGATTCTGAACGGGTCTCGTCAGCCCAAGGGCATCATCCACCTCCATGACATTCTCAGATCCGGGGTGGCGTAAGGGCCGGTATTTTCCCGGGGTACCCATTGAGGATCTCTCCATGTCGGAAACTTCCCTGCAGCGAGCTCTGAAAATCCGCTTGGTCCTTCTCGACGTGGACGGTGTGTTGACCGACGGCCGCATCTTCTTGGGAGATGACGGGCGGGAACTCAAGTCCTTTGACGTCAAAGACGGCCACGGGATCAAGCTGGCGCAAAAAGGAAACATTGAGGTTGGGTTTTTAACTTCTCGAAAGTCGGCCGTGGTGGATCGCCGCGCCAGTGAACTTGGCGTTTCACTGGTCTATCAACAAGTGGCCGATAAAGCGGAAGCTTTCCAAAAAATCCTTGAGGTCCGCAAAATGCGCCGGGACGAGGTTGCCTACCTGGGCGATGATTTGATCGATCTGCCGATCTTAAGACAGGTGGGACTCGCCGGTGCAGTGGCCGACGCATCACCGGAGGTGAAAGAAGCGGCGCACTGGCAGGCTAAGGCTCCGGGAGGACGTGGGGCCGTTCGGGAGTTCATGGAGTTTCTTCTGAAGGCCCAGGGGCGCTGGCAGGAAATCATCCAGGAGCTTTAGTCAGTGATGCCGCCGTGGTGTCGGGTTTCCACCCGGTACTTCGGGGGTTCAAGCTTTCTGAGAAGGGGGCAGGTTTCTATGGTTCGGGAACCGGGGAAAAAGGGCCAGGAGGCTAGGGCCTGGGAAAGGGTCGGCAATCCAGGAGAAATCGAAAAGCATCTCAAAGATCTCTGCGAGCGCCAGGTAGTGGCTGAAATCTTGCCGGACAACCCGATTGGAGATCAGGCCTATCAGGGGACGTTTACAGAAATTCTTGAAGAAAACGGGCAGAGATATATTTTGCTGGATAAACTGTGGCCCGGCGGAATGGTCCTTCTCCTCAGTGACAAATCTTCTTTGACGCTGTTTTACTCCTTTGATGCCTCGAATCTGGGGTTTGATCTGGTGCCCTACTATTTTGATTCCAGTGTGCTGGGAAATGTATCCGTGGATCTGCCCGTATTGCGGGTTCAGTGGCCGGTGGTTATCAACCGGATGCAGCGCCGGCAGTTCTTTCGTGTGGACCCTTCCGTCACTGAGCCCGTGCGGGTCGTGTTCCCCCACTTTCCGGGCGGGGAGGAGGCGGCCTTCGAACAAAAGCTGGCCGACGTCAGCAGCGGCGGTTTTTCCGTGCGCATGCGGACTCCTGCGGTCTCGGAGGGACAGGAGGTCAAGAACATACTCATCGTTCTTCCCGACCAATATTCGTTCACTGTTTTGGGACGGGTGCGTCGCATCATTCGGGAGAGACACAGGGACCCTAATTTCCCTTCGAGGGCTGCCTTTGAAATTACCCGATTTGAACCCCGGGGAGCCGAGGAACAGTTGAGCCGCTACATTTTTCGCCAGCAGCGGGAGATAATCCATCGACTCAAAAGAGAGCGTTAGGTTGGAGGAGGTTTCATGGCCAACGAGGATCGTCTGGAAGAGTTACGCCGACGCAATGCGGAGGCGGAGCAAGGCGGTGGGCCCGAGCGCATCTCCCGGCAACATGAAGCCGGCAAGCTCACGGCCCGGGAGAGACTCGATCGACTCCTCGACGAAGGGAGCTTCGTCGAGCTGGACCGGTTCGTCGTCCATCGCAGTACGGACTTCGGCATGGAGAAGAACCGGATCCCGGGGGACGGCGTGGTTACGGGGTATGGCCGCATCGAGGGCCGGCTCGTCTACGTGTTTGCTCAGGACTTCACCGTGTTCGGTGGATCCCTGAGCAAGGCCTACGCGGAAAAAATCTGCAAGATCATGGACCTGGCCATGCGCATGGGAGCCCCGGTCATCGGCCTGAACGACTCGGGGGGGGCCCGCATTCAGGAAGGGGTCATGAGCCTCGGAGGCTATTCGGATATCTTCCTGCGGAACACGCTGGCTTCCGGCGTCATTCCTCAAATCTCGGCGATCATGGGGCCCTGCGCAGGCGGGGCCGTATATTCTCCGGCCATTACGGATTTCATCCTCATGGTGAAGAACACGAGCTACATGTTCATCACCGGACCGGACGTCATTAAAACCGTGACCCACACGGAAGTGACGCGGGAAGAGCTGGGAGGCGCCGTCACCCACAACGCGATCAGTGGAGTCGCCCATTTCGCTGCGGACGGGGAAGAGGAATGCCTGCAGTTGATCCGTGAACTTCTGGGTTTTATCCCGCAGAACAACCTCGAAGATCCTCCTTGCCTTCCCAGTTCCGATGATCCGCAACGCCGGGAAGAGGCTCTGCAAACCCTGATCCCGGACAATCCCAACAAACCTTACGATATGAGAGAACTCATCCGTGCCGTGGTGGACGACGGCTACTTTTTCGAAGTGCAGCCCCACTTCGGGCAAAATCTAGTCATCGGTTTTGCCCGCCTGGACGGCAGGTCCGTGGGCATTGTGGGGAATCAGCCCGCTGTGCTGGCGGGGACACTGGACATCAATGCTTCCGTAAAAGGGG
>DATEAK010000339.1:0-2576 GCA_035288405.1 bacterium
TGGATGTACTTCACCTTCAAGCGCGGGGTGCGTCTCATTACCAGTGATCGGGCAACCGAGTCGCCAGCGAGGACATCACACTCGATTTGAGACACCCTCAAGCCCCAGCGGTGCGGTAATAGAAGAATCCGCTTCCGGCAATTCCCACCAGACCGCCCATGATGAAAACAGTCGGGAGACCGTAGGCGTCCATGAGAAATCCTCCCAGCAATGGCCCGATCGTCAATCCGACACTCTGAGCCACATTGAAAGAAGCCATCAGGGTTCCCATGCCGTAATCCCGCTCCCGATCCGCCATCAGAGCCATGGCAGCCGGCAGGGGAACAGCGCCGGCCAACCCGAGCAGTATGCTCACCACAAGCAAGAAAGAAAACGTGGAGGATAATGGAAGCACCACGAAAAGAATCGCATAGGCAAGCCCGCCGGCGGCCACCAGCATCCGCCGGCTGACGAGATCGGCCAGTTTCCCCGCGGCTGCTTGAAGTGCCGAGGTAGCCAGCAGGTTTGCGGAAATCATAAGCCCGATTTCGGAAATGGAAAGTTTCCCCTCCAGACCGGCAAAGAGAGGGAGAAACGAAACGTAAAGCCCGCGGCTCACGGCATTCGTCAGGCGAAAGGAAAGGATCCCCATCAGGAAACGTTCCTTCAGAAGACGAGCCATCGGGAGAAGTTCACGTCTCTTCTCAGCTCTTGATCGGGGTCCTTCCGGAAGGCGAACGACGATCAGAAGGAGCGTCACAAAGCTTAGGAAGCCCATCGCGTAAAAACTGGAGTTGATCCCGAAGTGATCCGACAGGACTCCTCCCAAGAAGGGGCCAAAGCCGAAACCGCCGAATAAAGAGACGCTGAGGATTCCCATGTAAGTCCCTTCCTTCCCCTCAGGGGCAAGATCTCCCGCATAGGCCAGCGCGATCGGCACGATCATGGCCGAGGCGATCCCCTGGAGAGTGCGAGTGAGGATGAGGGCATAAATATCCTGTGATGCAACGTAGGCCAGAGAAAGGAGTGTATATCCGATGAGACCCAGAGAGAGAAAGCGCTTGCGCCCGGAGCGGTCGGAAAGCCGGCCCATGAAGGGCATGGTGATCCCGCGGGAGACGTTGAAGCTGGCAAAGAAGATCCCCAGACTGAGACCCGAAGCGCCCATCTGGCTGGCATAGACGGGCAGCAAGGGAACCACGATGCCCATTCCCAGCGAGGACACGAAGAGAGCCAGATTGAGAATAAAAAACTGGTGACGGCCCGCAGGTGCGGGGGTCGAGCTACTGCAACCGGGATTCACGGAGCCTGGCTGTGGAATCGCCGTCGACCATGAGAGTTTCCGCGGATCTCTTGAGAACCACGCCGTACAACTCCCGGGCCTTCTCCTCTGAAACGTAGCCGTTCAGGACATCCCAGCACACTTTCTCGGGATCTCGCTTCAGTGGATTTCCGAGCCCTCCTCCGCCGGGAGTCTCCAACCGAAACACGTCTCCCGCCGGCAGCGGATAATCCGAATACCGCGTCGGAAGCCGTTTTTCCTGCTCGGTCCCCGGATTAATCAGGAGTGCTCCCAGCCTGCCCGTAAGCCCTCCCTCGAGGCCCAACGGGGGAATCACATGCTTGGAAGAACGCAAAGAGAAGCGAGCCGCCTGCAGGTTTTCATACTCCCTGAGGATTCCCAGGCCCCCTCGGAACTCTCCGGCTCCTCCCGAATCGGTGATGAGCTCGAAGCGCCGCAGACGCACGGAAAACTCCGACTCGACGATTTCCACAGGAGCAATCTTGGCATTCCCGTGGTTCACGCTGCAGCCGGAAATCCCGTCCTTGCCCAGCCGCCCTCCGGTGCCGCCGTAAATGATCTCGTACTGAATATAGCTTTTCCCCGTCCGGGCGTTGCGGCCTCCCAGGATGATGGAGCGGTTCCCGCAGCCGTCGGCCCGCTGGCGATGGGGAATCACACGGCTCAACGCTTCGAAAATCCCGTCGATGGTGGCGTGCACGGTGGGATTGTAGGTGTTCACCGCTCCGGGAAACCGGGGATTCAAGAGGCTCCCCTCCCGCACGCGCAGATCCACGGCATCCAGGAGTCCCGAGTTGACATCCAGGTAGGGATCGGTGAGAGCAATCAGGCAATACGCGCAGGCGGCCTTCACCAGAGGCGGGCGAATGTTGGCCGGTCCCTGGGTCTGATCGGCGGACTGGGTGAAGTCAAAGAGAATGCGATCGCCTTTTTTGTGAACAATCACGTGCACGCGGACCGGCTTGCCGAGATGGATTCCATCATCGTCGAGGAAGCGCTCGGCTTCGTAAGATCCGTCATTCCACCGGGAAATCTCCTGGCGAATTCTCTTCTCGCTTACCTCAAAGAGTTGGGAGAAGGTGGCCGGAACCTCTTCCGCGCCGTACTTGCGAAAGGCTTCCTGAATTCTCCGTTCTCCCAGGCGGTCCGCGCCCAATTGACCCCGGAGGTCTCCCAGAACCAGCTCCGGTGTGCGGCTGTTGGCCCCAATAATCGCCTCCACTTCCCGGCTCGGGATCGATCGGGAACAGTACTTGACGGCGGGCAGCTGCAGACCCTCATTGAAGATCTCGCG
>DATEAK010000340.1:0-3318 GCA_035288405.1 bacterium
CCCCGGTCGCCGGGAAATACGCCTTCCCCTCCACCGGATAGCCGAGAAGCCGCACCTTCTCCTCAAGGAAGGGTTCGAGTTCTTCGATCACAAGCACCCGATCCATGCTGGAGCAAAACTCCCGGATTTTGTCTTCTGGAAGGGGGAAAGGAAACCCGAGTTTGAGGAAGCTGGCCCAGGGGACGACTTCCCGGGCGTATTGGTAGGCAATCCCGCTGGTGATGATCCCCAGGTCCTTTCTTCCCCATTCGATGCGGTTCAAGGGGCTCTCCTCGGACAGGGTTTTGAGAGCCTCCAGTCGCTCGTACACCTTTTTGTGGCGGGGCCGGGCGTTTCCCGGGAGCATGACGTATTTCTTCGGGTTCAATCTGGGGACGGGTTCGGGTACCGGCTGGCGCTCGCCGAGGCGCACGGGGGTTTTTGTGTGGGAAATCCGTGTTGTCAGGCGGAGAATTACCGGGGTGTCAAAGTGCTCGCTGATTTCGAGAGCCTGCCCTACGAAGTCTTTTGCTTCCTGGCTATCGGAGGGTTCCAACAGGGGAACCTTGGCAAAGCGGGCGTACATCCGTGTATCCTGCTCGTTTTGCGAGCTGTGCATCTCCGGATCGTCGGCGCAGACCAGCACGAATCCGCCGTTGATCCCGGTCAGGCTCGAGGTCATAAACGGGTCCGCCGCGACGTTGAGGCCTACATGCTTCATGGCGGCAAGCACGCGGCCGCCGGCCAGCGAGGCCCCGAAGCAGACCTCAAAGGCCACCCGCTCGTTGGGGGACCATTCCGAATAGATCTCGGGATAGCGCGAGAGGGTCTCCAGGATTTCCGTACTCGGAGTACCCGGGTAGGCGGCAGCCAAGCGGACTCCGAATTCATAAGCCCCGCGGGCTATGGCCTCGTTTCCCGAAAGCAGTGTAACCGATCCCATCGTCATTCCTCTCAGTTCCGTTCTGCCAGTCGCTTCTTCACGAAAGCCACCATGCCGCCCATGGCCAGGATCTCCTGCATGAGGAAAGGGTAAGGCTGCACGTTGGCCTGCAGCCCCCGACTCCGGTTGTAGATGAGCCCCCGGTCCAGATCGATTTCCATCTCCTCCCCTTCCTGGCAAGTGAGAACGGCTTCCTCGGATTCGACCAGAGGCAGGCCGATGTTGATTGCATTGCGGTAGAAAATCCGGGCGAAGGATTTTGCGACCACGGCGGCGATGCCGGCTCCTTTCAAAGCCAGAGGCGCATTTTCCCGGGAACTACCGCACCCGAAATTGCGCCCGGCCACCAGGATGTCTCCGTCTCGAACCTTGCGCGAGAATTCCGGGTCCACATCTTCCATGGCATGGGGGGCCAAGTCGGCAGCCAGAAAACTCGTGCAATAGCGGGCCGGAATAATTCCGTCGGTGTCCACGTTGTCACCGTATTTAAGGACCCGACCCCGAATCTTCCCCATGGTTTTCTCCTATGGCCTTCTCAAGTGAAGTCTCGAGTTCAGGTCCTCCGCAGATTTGCGAAACTGTAAGTTGAGGTGGGGGCGAACCCTGGGATGACCTTCCATCCTGGCGTCCGGCACTTGCGCTTCAGGCGGCTACTGGCGAGGGGGGTGCCAGAACCGAGAACGCAGTTCCAGATCGCAAAGATTTCAGATCCCAAGGGTTGCCCCCAAAAATAATTTCCTGTCGATTTCTTTTCGGACTTCATTCTTTTCATACTTCCTCAGGGTGGGCGATTCGTCCCAGAACAGCCGAGGCGCCGGCCACGGCAGGTCCCGACAAATAAACTTCGCTGCTCGGGTCTCCCATACGCCCTACAAAATTGCGATTCGTTGTGGAGAGGCAGCGTTCCCGGTCTGCCAGGACTCCCATGTGACCTCCCAAACACGGTCCGCAAGTGGGTGGGGAAATGATGGCTCCAGCGGCTACCAAGCGTGAGACGAGACCCTCGGAAATCGCCAGAGCCAAGACCCTTTGACTTCCCGGCACCACAATGACCCTTACTCTGGGGTGGACTTTCCTTCCGTGCATAGCCTCGCAGGCCAGACGCAGATCTTCTAAACGGCCGTTGGTGCAGGAGCCAATCACTACCTGGTCAATCTCCACGTTGCCAAGGCTTCCCAGAGAAACGACGTTGTCGGGGGAAAACGGCCGAGCCACCAGGGGCTCCATTGCTTCCACGGAAAAGTCGAGGGACTGGCAGTAAGCCGAATCCCGGTCCGAGTGCCACAACGTATACGGACGTGTGGCTCTCCGCTCCACGTACCGCTCGGTTAATGCGTCAGGCTCCACAATCCCTGTCTTGGCTCCAGCTTCAACGGCCATGTTGCAAATGGTAAATCTTCCAGCCATGTCGACCTGGGCCATGGTGTCCCCGCCAAATTCCAGTGCCTTGTAGAGAGCCCCTTCTACCCCAATTTCGCCGAGGAGCTTGAGGATCAGGTCCTTCCCGGTCACCCAGCGGGGAAGCTTCCCCCAGAAGTTGACCCGAATGGTTTCAGGGACACGGAACCAGAGTTCTCCCAGCGCCCAGGCGGCTGCCAAGTCGGTGCTCCCGACACCGGTAGCGAAGGCTCCTACAGCTCCATACGTGCAGGTATGGGAATCGGCGCCGATTATCAAATCTCCGGGGAGAACGTGCCCTTCTTCAGGCAAAAGAACGTGACAAATTCCCGCGCGGCCTACTTCGTAGTAATTTTTAATGTCGTAGCGGCGAGCAAACTCCCGCATGGTCTTCGAGAGTTTCGCCGACGCAATGTCTTTGGCAGGGACGTAGTGATCGTTTACCAGAACGATCCTGTCCGGGTCCGCAAGCATCCTGCCACCCATCTCCTCGAAGACCCGAACGGTCAGCGCAGTTACGATATCCGTGGCCAGGGAAAGATCCACCTTGGCAAAGAGGATCTGGCCAGGCTTCACCTCCGGTTTTCCCGCGTGGGCGGCCAGGATCTTCTCGCTGATCGTCATCCCCATGAAGTGTCCCTTACGATGGCCGGATGTCCGTTGTATGAACGAATGGATCTCTGTTTGCCATGATTTTAGCCAATTCACCGATCTCACGACAGATGAAATCCCCCACCTCCCGCGTACCCAGAAAGCCGCTCAAGTCCCGCGTTACCTGACGGCGGCGGATTGCCTTCACCACAGCAGGTTCCACCAGATCCGCCTCACGATGAAAACCGAGGTGATCGAGCATCATCTGTGCTGCAAGGATGGCCCCAATGGGGTTGGCCACGTTCTGACCGGCATACTTTGGGGCTGATCCATGGACCGGCTCAAACATGGAGATCCCGTTCGGGTTGATGTTTCCCGAGGCGGCCATGCCCAGCCCCCCCTGGAGG
>DATEAK010000341.1:0-3418 GCA_035288405.1 bacterium
AACCGAGGCTCTGAATACCAGAGCTCTTGAGGCGGGGTTTGCCGCTGGCCGGGCCGCCATGGCGCCAAAGGCATAAGTCCTTTTCTCCATTTTTCTCGGGGGGCAATCGGTAAGGAGAGAAATTACCATGATCCGGCGAGAAGAAGCACTTGAGTACCATCGCTCTGGACGCAAGGGCAAGATCGAAGTCACCCCCACGAAGCCCTGCTTGACCCAGAAGGATCTCTCCATGGCCTATACTCCCGGCGTCGCGGAGCCTTGCTGGGAAATCGAACGGGATCCTAGTTTAGCTTTTACCTACACGGCCAAAGGAAACTTGGTGGCCGTGGTGACCAACGGTACGGCGGTGCTGGGCTTGGGAGACATCGGGGCTCTGGCCGGCAAGCCGGTTATGGAGGGCAAAGGAGTCCTCTTTAAACGATTTGCCGATATCGACGTGTTTGACCTGGAGGTGGGTTCCAAAGATCCGGAGGATGTGATCCGTGTGTGCAGACTTCTGGAGCCGACCTTCGGCGGAATTAATCTGGAAGATATCAAGGCGCCCGACTGCTTCTATATAGAGGAAACACTGCGCGAGATTCTGCAGATCCCCGTCTTTCACGACGACCAGCATGGCACTGCCATAATCACCGGGGCTGCTCTCCTGAACGCTCTGGAAATGGTCGGAAAGCCCCCCGACAAGATCAAGGTGGTTTTTAACGGGGCCGGAGCTGCCGGGATTGCCTGCGCCGAGTTCTACGTGTCCTTGGGAGTGAAACGAGAGAATCTCATTCTGTGTGATACCCAGGGTGTGGTCTACAAAGGGCGCCCGAAAGGGATGAACCCGTATAAGGAGCGATTTGCCATCAATACTCCTTTGCGTACTCTCCGGGAAGCGATGGCCGGAGCGGATGTATTTGTCGGCCTCTCCGTGAAGGGTGCGGTGGATCAGGAGATGGTGGCCGCCATGGCCCC
Source organism: bacterium (assembly GCA_035288405.1). Classification (GTDB taxonomy): domain Bacteria; phylum JACPSX01; class JACPSX01; order JACPSX01; family JACPSX01; genus JACPSX01. Next base: position 955 of record DATEAK010000341.1, read on the forward strand.
TAATCCCATCGTCTTTGCTCTGGCCAACCCGGATCCGGAGATTAGTTATGAAGATGCCAAAGCGACCCGCGCCGACCTGATCATGGCTACAGGGCGCTCGGATTATCCAAACCAGGTCAACAACGTTCTGGGATTCCCTTTCATCTTCCGTGGAGCGCTTGATGTCAGAGCGCGGGCCATCAACCAGGAGATGAAGAAAGCCGCCGCTTTGGCCCTGGCTGCGCTGGCCAAAGAGGATGTGCCCGATACTGTGTGCCGCGCCTACGGTGTCGACGTTATCAAGTTCGGACGCGATTACATCATCCCGAAGGCCTTCGATCCCAGGGTCCTTCTGTGGGTAGCTCCGGCCGTGGCCCAGGCGGCCATGGAGAGCGGAGTGGCCCGTCAGAATATCGAAAATCTGGGAGAATATCGAGAACGACTGGAGATCTTCCTGAGCCGATCCCGGGAGATCATGCGTCAGGTGATTCACAAGTCCCGGCGGGATCCGAAGAGAATCGTGTTTCCCGAAGGGGAAGCGGAGAAGATTTTGCGGGCTTGCCAAGTGATCCTGGAAGAGAGGATTGCCAAGCCCATTCTGCTGGGAGACCCCGAGGTTATTCACCAGAAAGAAAAAGATTTGGGACTGAATCTGAACGGAGTCCCGATTGTTCACCCCTGCTCCTTCGAGCGTCTGGAAGAATACACTAAAGAGCTCTGGGAAATACGCCAGCGCCGTGGAATTACGGGGGTGGAGGCGAGAGATCTTATTTGCACTCCGAATATTTTCGGTTCCATGATGGTTCACCTCGGGGATGCAGATGGTCTGATTTCCGGATTAACAATGCACTATCCGGATACGATCCGGCCGGCCCTGATGGTCATCAAAAAGCGTCAGGACGTCTCTAAAGTCTGTGGCCTCTATATGCTGGTCTTCAAGCGCGGGGTTTATTTCCTGGCCGATACCACGGTGACCATCGATCCCACAGCGGAAGAATTGGCGGAGATTGCCATCATGAGCGCCGAGACGGTTCGGCGCTTTGATATCGAGCCGCGGGTGGCCATGCTCAGCTTTTCTAATTTCGGCAGCACAAACCATCCCTATTGCGAGAAGGTTCGGAAGGCTACGGAGATTGTCAAACAGCGAGCCCCGTCTCTCATGGTGGATGGTGAGATGCAAGCCGACACGGCCGTGGTTCCGGAGATTATCGAGGGAACCTACCCCTTCTCAACTTTGAAGGGGGGCGCCAACGTGCTGATCTTTCCCGACCTGCAGTCTGCCAACACCTGCTACAAACTCCTGAACAGGTTGGGAGGCGCCGAGGCAATCGGTCCGATTCTCATGGGGATGGAGAAGACGGTCCACGTACTCCAGCGCGGGGCCGAGATTAACGATATTGTGAATATGACAGCCATTGCCGTTGTGGATGCCCAGGAGAATTTGCGTACGAGGAAGTGATCACTTGGGTCTTGTCCCTGGCGAGGATCTGGGATTCTGTCTGGTTCGGGGGCGGGGAATCTCCGCTCTTCTGGTAGAGCAAAACGCCCGGGCGGCTCTCAGTATTTTTTCCCGGGCTTACGTGCTGGAGTCCGGCCGGGTCATTCTTGCGGGAGAAGCGGGAAGCCTTCTGGAAAATCCGCAAGTGAGGAAAGCCTATTTGGCTGCTGAGGTCTTCGAGAGTTAAGGAGGGAGCAAATCCTCTGAAGTTCTACGCGAATTATCCGCGTTTCGTTAAGGTGAGGAGCTTAAGAGACTCCTCGTGCTGCTCTTCTTCCCGTATGAGATCCTGCAAAAGACGTCGTACTTCCTCGGTTTCCCCTCCCGGCGGAATCTGATCGATGATGCTTCGGTAGAATTCCCTGGATTCCCGCTCGCTGCGAATGGCGGCTCCCAGTACCTCTTCTTCTTGCCCCAGGAGCTCTGTGTAGGAGGGGGAAAGAGGAATCGTCAGATCGATAATCTCCAAAGGATCTCCGGAAAGTCCCTCGGACATTTGCATGAGCCTTAAAATATGACGCAGTTCTTCAATGGCAAGTTGGTTTAAGGTGCGCCGAAGTTTCAGGGCCGAGCAGACCTGTGCTGCTTTGGCGAAAGCTGAGAATGAGTCCTTTTCTTTATTGACGGCTAGAGTAATAATCCCCATAGGGGTCAGGTCGAGGTCCTGAGCCATAGTCGAGCCTCCCGTTTTTCATCCGCTCCTGATTTCCAACAGGGTTGATTATACTGCAGTTCAAGAACGGATCCAAACATTTCCGGCACAACGGCTTCCTGAAATCGAAGGCTTGCCCTTCATGAGTCTGTAAAGTCCGGGCAGGCAGCTCCTCTGGCCCATTGTAATGAGGACCGGATAGAGCTGCCTACCGGTTTCACTGTTCGATCAACTGAACTGCCGGTCGATGGCCTTTTGGATCTCCTGGGGTGTCGCCCCCTTCTTGTGCATTTGAGACGCCATCTCTGCCTCTTCTATGCAGACATCGCAAGTCG
>DATEAK010000342.1:0-2622 GCA_035288405.1 bacterium
CTGGGGATGGTAGACGGGGTCACGACCAACCCCTCGCTGGTTTCGAAGGAGGGGCGCGATTTTCGCGAAGTTCTCGAAGAGATTTGCTCCATCGTGGAGGGTCCGGTCAGCGCGGAGGTCGTTGCCACAGAGGCCGAAGAGATGATCCGGGAAGGCAGGGAACTTGCCTCCGTGGCACCCAACATCGTGGTGAAAATCCCCATGACTCCAGATGGTCTTAAGGCAACCCGCCGCTTGAAACAAGAGGGGATTGCCGTAAACGTGACTCTGATCTTCTCAGCCACGCAGGCGCTTCTGGCGGCCAAGGCGGGAGCCGCTTATGTGAGCCCCTTTATCGGGCGTCTGGATGACATCAGCCATAGGGGAATGGACCTGGTGGAGGATATCCTGACGATCCTCAACAACTACGCATTCGACACCGAGGTCATTGTGGCCTCGATCCGAAACCCCGTGCATGTTCTCGACGCGGCTCTGATGGGGGCACACATCGCCACCATGCCCTACAGCGTGATGATCCAACTCTGCAAGCACCCCCTGACCGATGTCGGGCTAGAGCGCTTCCTGGCGGATTGGGAAAAGCTCTCGAAAAACCTCAAAGAGCCCGCCGTGCGGGCACCCAATCGATAAGGATTCGAGACGTGCCGATCTACGAATACCGTTGCCGGTCTTGCGAGAATGATTTTGAGACCCTGGTTATGAATTCCCGAGCCGTCGTTTCCTGCCCGGGTTGCGGTGGCCACGAGCTTGAGCGCAAGCTTTCCATCTTCGGCTTCCAGAGCAGCGGAAAGTTCAGTAGTTCCATCGCCGGAGGGGGATGCGGGAACTGTAGCAATCCTGGAGGGTGCGGGAACTGCCACTAAAGGTCCGGTACCATCTTTCGCCTCATTCAAGAACTGTCTCTCGACACGACTTCCCGTCTCCTTTACGCCGCCGCAGGGCTCAACAATGGTAAAAGGGCCCAATCGCCAAAGACCTCACGGGAAGGTCAGCTCATTTAAGAACACGAACTTTCAATTTGACATTGCCGCCGACAAGATAAATCTCGACGAACCCATGCGGGTCCTTTTGAAAACCCCGTTTCGCGAGGTGACAGTCCAGGTTCCCGTGCGCCTCGACGATGGCCGGCTGGTGGTTTTTCTGGGATACCGGGTGCAGCACAACGGAGCTCGAGGACCCCAAAAAGGGGGGATCCGCTATCACCCGGACGTGGACCTTGACGAAGTGAAGTCGATGGCCTCTTTGATGACCTGGAAAACAGCCCTGGTGGACATTCCGTTTGGGGGAGCCAAGGGCGGAGTTACCTGCGACCCCACCCAAATGTCGAGCCTGGAAATCGAGCGTCTGACCCGCAAGTTCATCTCCCGCATCAGCATCGTCTTGGGACCGTACCGCGATATCCCTGCTCCGGATTTAAACACGAACGCCCAGGTCATGGCTTGGATCATGGATGAATATGGAGCGCACTACGGCTACACTCCGAGCATCGTTACGGGAAAACCTTTGCATCTTGGCGGATCGAAGGGAAGGGAGCAGGCCACCGGGCGGGGAGCTGTCTTCGTGATCCGGGAAGCCGCGCGCGATCTTAAACTGAACCTGAGCGGGGCCACCATGGCCATTCAGGGCTTTGGAAACGTGGGTTCAAACACGGCTCTGATCGCCGCCCAAGCAGGCTGCAAGGTCGTCGCCATCAGCGACGTACAGGGAGGGATCTACTCCCCCAAGGGCCTCAATGTCCCCAAGGTTCTCGATCACGTCAAAAAGCAGGGGAGCGTAGTCGGCTACCGGGAAGCCGGTGCCATCAGCAACGAGGATCTTCTCGAGTTTAAATGCGATATCCTGGTTCCCGCAGCCCTGGGCGGGGTCATCACCAAGTTCAATGCAGACCGGATCAAGGCCCGGATCGTGGCGGAGGCAGCCAACAGCCCCACCACCACTTCCGCGGATGAAATTCTCAACGACAAAGGGATTCACGTGCTCCCTGATATCCTCACCAATGCGGGAGGGGTTACGGTTTCCTATTTCGAGTGGGTGCAAAACCTCCAGCAATTCCAGTGGGAGGAGGATAAGGTAAACAGCGAACTGGAGAAGATCATGGTGAGGGCCTACACTCAGGTCCGGGAAGAAGCGAAAAAAGAGCGGGTTCCACTGCGGACAGCCGCCTTTATGCTGGCGATCCGTAAAGTGGCGGAGGCTGAAAAACTCCGTGGAAACTAACCCCTGGACCCGCGAATCTCCTCAACGATTTTGCAGAACTGTCCGATTAGGTACTATGTGAGAAAAAAACATCTCGCCGCCTTATGGGGGACACGAATGAGATTTCCTGAAGACATACTGTGCCGTTCACTTCGGGTCTTGGTGCCTACCTTATCGATTCTGTTGATCTTCCCGATTTTTGCCAGGCCCGAGGAAACGCCCGCCGGAAGGAGAACGCTTGCTCAGATCCAGACACAGCCTATTTTCTTAGAGCAAATCCGCCGGCTGCAGGAGCAGATCTATGCCCTCCAGCAACAAAACCAGCAGATCGAGAAGCACCTGGAGGTCCTCGAACAGGGAAAAGGCGCCGCCCGTGCCTCCGTCCTGAGCGCATACCGATTGCCGGACAAAGTGGACTTCGCCGGCCAG
>DATEAK010000343.1:0-3681 GCA_035288405.1 bacterium
TCCACAGTGGCTAACCTTTAGAAGAATGAGATACTGCTTTGCTCTCCACCTACTCACTTTTGGAATACCAGTCACAAAACGTTGCCAGTTTACAGGCGTTAGGTGGAGCAGTCAATAACAAATCGCTCCCAATGAGGCTCATCGGAACGGCAAGTCGAGTTCTTGAGGGACTTCCATTTCGGGGAAAACGACGGGATACCTGCCCGTAAAACAGGCAGAGCAAAAACGACCGTGAGTGGCCTCCTCAACCGCAGAAATCAGCCCGTCCAGGCTCAAGTATTGCAGGCTGTCGACCTCCACATAGCGGCGGATTTCTTCCAGGCTGCGGGACGCGGCAATAAGCTCGCGGCGAGTCGGGGTATCAATACCATAATAACAGGGATGAGTGGTTGGAGGAGAGCTGATTCTCATATGAACTTCCCGTGCCCCAGCGGACCTGAGCATGCTCACGATCTTTCGACTCGTCGTGCCCCGCACGATCGAGTCATCGATGACGATCACCCGCTTGCCTTCGACGATCCGGCGAACCGGGTTTAACTTCAGTTTGACCCCGAAATGTCGGATCGACTGTTGAGGCTCGATGAACGTACGACCCACATAATGGCTGCGGATAAGACCGAATTCGAAGGGTATCCCGGTCTCTCGCGAATATCCGAGGGCCGCCGGCACTCCTGAGTCGGGAACAGGTACGACAATGTCCGCTGCCACCGGGGCTTCCCGCGCCAGCTGACGGCCCAGCGCCTGGCGCACCACATACACGTTTTCACCGAAGATTTGGCTATCCGGACGAGCAAAATAAACGAACTCGAAGATGCACTGATGGGGAAATACGACCTTGAAGGGCTTCATGGAAGCTATGCCCTCCCCGTTGATGATGAGAAGTTCCCCGGGCTCCACATCCCGTACGTAGCGCGCCTCAATCAGGTCGAGAGCGCAGGTTTCGGAGGCCACCACAGGCGACTCTCCAAGAGTTCCTAAACATAGCGGGCGGAATCCATAGGGGTCTCTTGCCGCAATGATCTCTTTCTCGGTCATCAGCAGGAGCGAGTAAGCCCCCCGAACGCGGCCAAGAGCCTCGACCACCCGGTCGATAAACGGATTGCGATGGGAAACCGCAATCAGGTGCGCGATTACTTCGGTGTCGTTCGTTGAGCGGAAAATCGAACCCTGTTCCTCCAGCTCAGCGCGCAGGGGAAGCGCATTGACCAGATTTCCATTGTGCGCGAGCGCCAGACCTCCACGCATGTATTCGACAACCAATGGTTGCGCATTTTTAATATGGCTTCCCCCGGTCGTGGAATAGCGGTTGTGACCGATCGCCATCTTTCCGGGTAATCGGCTCAACACCTCAGGGGAGAAAACATCTGTCACCAGTCCCATGCCCAACTCGGCATGGAGCCGTTTCCCATCCGAAGTCACGATCCCGGCGCTCTCCTGTCCCCTATGTTGGAGGGCGTGAAGTCCCAGGTAGGTAATTTTGGCTGCCTCCGGATGATCATAAACGCCGAACACCCCGCAGGCATCTTTGAATTTCTCAGCCATGAACGCCCTCCAAAACCCTCATAAAATCGATCCCTCTTCAAAATAGCGCCTGAAACCATTTTGCCAGGCTTGCTGGATTTCGGCAATGGGCAAGTCAATGTTTTCCTTCCACTCCCGGACGCGGATTTGCAAAGTTGTTCCCCCAACGATTCCCAGAGGGAGACAGGACACCCCGTACCGGCGGGCCAGAACTGTAAGATTAGAGCCGCTCTCCGGGGGAGTCGTTACAATTAGACGGGAGGACGTTTCACCATACAAGATTCCATCCAACCGCTGTCCACCTCCGAGCCGCACCTGGGCGCCCCATGATGCGCCAGGCCCTGCGACACAACATTCCGCCAGGGTGACCGCCAGCCCACCTTCGGAGCAATCGTGGGCGGAGTGAAGCCATCCGGACTGGTGTGCTTGAAGACACACGGCCTGAACCTTTTTCTCCATTGCCAAATCGAGGGCCGGCACCTGACCGACGACCAGATGGTGAAAGACGTTGAGGTACTCGCTCCCACCCAGCTCCTCTCCCGAAGGCCCGAGAAGGAAAATCTGGTCCCCCTCGTTTTGAAACCATGGCGTCAGGAATCGAGTCTGATCGTCCAGAAGGCCCACCATGGCAATCACGACGGTGGGATAAATTCCTCTTCCCTCCGTCTCGTTATAAAAACTCACATTCCCCCCCGTTACGGGGGTGCCCAGAATGCGGCAGGCTTCTCCCATTCCCCGCACAGCTTCGGCGAACTGCCACATGATTTCCGGATTCTCCGGATTCCCGAAGTTGAGACAGTTGCTCACAGCGATGGGTCTGGCCCCCGCACAGACGACGTTGCGGGCTCCTTCCGCCACTGCCAACATGGCGCCCTGTCGCGGATTCAAGTAGCCGAAGCGCCCGTTCCCATCGAGACTCATGGCTAACGCCTTAGAGCTGCCCGGGACACGAATGACGGCTGCATCACCACCGGGAAGCATTAGCGAATTCAACCTGACCAGGTAGTCGTACTGTTCGTAAATCCAGGCCTTGCTTGCGATGTTGGTAGAGGCCATGATCTTGAGCAGGCTCTCGTTTCCGTCCTTCAGATCGGGAATGCTCGGGAGATCCAGGTGGCCAATTTCATCGAGCCAGCCGGGTCTGGAGACCGATCTCCGGTACACGGGCGCATTTTCCGTGAGAGCCGGCACTGGAATCCGCGCCACGACGTGCCCTCGGTCGCGGACCGTCAAGGTGGAATCTGCGGTCACCCGACCAATGACAACCGCATCGAGATCCCACCGGGAAAAAATGGAAATGACTTCTTCCTCTTTCCCGGATTGCGCAACCAGGAGCATGCGCTCCTGAGACTCGGAAAGCATGATCTCGTACGGGGACATCCCTTCTTCTCGTTGCGGAACGCGAGACACGTCGATTTCAATTCCGACGCCGCCGCGCTCGGCCATCTCTACCGTAGAGCAGGTTAGCCCTGCAGCCCCCATGTCCTGTATTCCCACCAGGGCGTCGGTTTTCATCACCTCCAGGCACGCTTCGAGAAGAAGCTTCTCCGTGAAAGGGTCGCCTACTTGCACAGTAGGACGCCGCTCCTCGGAACCCTCATGAAATGATTCGGAGGCCATGGTGGCTCCGTGGATCCCATCGCGGCCGGTCTTGGAGCCCACATAGATCACCGGATTGCCGATACCCGCTGCTCGTCCTTTGAAGATCCGATCCCGGCGCGCGACTCCTAAATTAAATGCGTTCACCAGCGGGTTGTGACTGTAGCAGTCTGCAAAGTAGGTCTCCCCGCCCACCGTGGGCACGCCGATACAGTTGCCATAGCCTCCAATCCCCGCCACGATCCCACCGAGGAGATATCGGTTGTGAGGCTCCTCCAGAGGACCCAGGCGTAAGGAATCCATCGATGCCAGAGGCCTCGCGCCCATCGTGAAAATATCCCGCAGGATACCGCCGACTCCCGTGGCAGCGCCCTGGTAGGGCTCAATGAACGAAGGGTGATTGTGGCTTTCGATCTTGAAGACGGCTACCAGGCCATCGCCGATATCGACAATTCCGGCATTTTCTCCGGGCCCTTGCAGGATGTGGGGCCCCCGGGTGGGCAGTTCTTTTAAGTAGATCCGGGAGCTCTTATAGCTGCAGTGCTCGCTCCACATCACCGA
>DATEAK010000344.1:0-3593 GCA_035288405.1 bacterium
GGCTGAAGCCATGCTGGCCTTAGCCGACGGTACGGTATACAAAGGAACCTCTTGCGGTGCCGAGGGAGAGACAGCCGGCGAGGTCGTCTTCAACACGAGCCTGACGGGTTACCCGGAAGTCCTGACAGACCCCTCTTACAAAGGGCAAATTGTGACCATGACCTATCCACTCATCGGGAACTATGGCCTAAACGAGGAAGATTTTGAATCCCGAGGTCCCATGGTGGAAGGTTTCATCGTCAAGGAGGCTTCCCCATATCCCAGCAGCTGGCGCAGTAAAACGGGCCTTTCCGATTTCTTACGGAAGCACGGGATCGTGGGAATCCAGGGGATCGACACGCGAGCCTTGACCCGGCGGATCCGACAGAGAGGCGTCATTGAAGGGGCCATTTCGACCGTAGACCGGGATCCCGAAAGCCTTCTCGCCAAGGCCCGCACCTGCCCGGGTCTTATCGGCAGGGATCTGGTCAAGGAAGTCACCTGCCAGTCCTCTTACGAGTGGGACAAAGGGACCTGGAGACTGGAATCAGGCTATCTTCACCCAATTCCCGAGGCCCGGTTCTCCGTGGTCGCCCTGGACTTCGGAATCAAATTCAATATTCTCCGAAAGCTCATAGAGCACGGTTGCCGGGTCACTGTTGTCCCGGCTTCTACTTCCGCCGCCGAAATTCTTCGCCGCAATCCGGATGGGATCTTTCTCTCCAACGGGCCCGGTGATCCGGCTGCGGTTCCTTACGCCGTCGATACGGTGCGGCAACTTCTGGGGAAAAAGCCGATCTTCGGAATCTGCCTGGGGCACCAGATCCTGGGCCAGGCTTTCGGAGGCAGCACATACAAGCTCAAGTTCGGCCACCGGGGCGGAAACCATCCCGTTCTCAACCGGCACACCGGTCAGGTGGAGATCACGGCACAAAACCACGGTTTTGCCGTGGACGCTGAATCTCTCCCATCGGAAGTTGAGCTCACCCACGTGAACCTCAATGATCATACTCTGGAGGGAATGCGGCACCGGGAGATGCCGGTCTTTTCCGTCCAGTATCACCCCGAGGCCTCCCCCGGTCCTCACGATGCCGGCTACCTGTTCTCCCGATTCATCGATCTCATGAAAGGGGCGTGATGGTCAGAGAGCACCTGGAAAAGCTCTGGGAGCGGTTATCCGTACCAAATATTAAGGAAGAGATGCCCGAAGCACGGCGGGAGTTTTTGGCCCGCAGCGGAGAAGTGATCGAGGATGATCCCTCTTTCGACGTCCGCATGGCTTCCTTCCTCGATTGGTTTCTCTTTGAACGTCCCCTGGACAGCAGCCGTCTCACCCCTCTGGAACTCTTGCTTGATTCCAACTCGCTGACGGAAGCGGAAAGAGCGATCTGCGAACAGTTCGCCGGCAACGTCCACAGTGTCTTTCTTGTCCGCAAGCTCCGGGAAAACCAGGTGGAATTGCAGGACCTCTTCACCAAGAAAACCTACCCGGTCTCTCTGACGGAAAATGCTCTCCTTTCGGCCTTTCAACGCAACTCGCTGGTGCAGGGAAGAATTCTCCCTCTCAACGGTGAGTATTTCCTTTCTCCGGCTCTGTTTTTTCATCCTCGCGAGGTTCGGAAAATCGTGGAACAGGAAATCAAGCGTCTCAAGAAAGAAGGGGAGACATCCCCTCTGGCCCTGATTCATCAGCTCATGGTCATGCATCTCAAGTGGGAACGCTATCGGAATTTCAAGATAAAAGACATCTACCTCTTCGGGAAAAAATAATCCGTGGTAGTGAGAGGTTAAAATCACCCGTGCCCAAGAGAACTGACATACAGAAAATCCTGATCATCGGCTCAGGACCCATCGTGATCGGGCAGGCCTGCGAGTTCGATTACTCGGGGACCCAGGCCTGCAAGGTCCTGCGCGAGCAGGGATTCACGGTGGTGCTGGTGAACTCGAACCCGGCTACCATCATGACAGATCCCGAGACGGCTCACCGGACTTACGTGGAACCCCTGACTCCGGAGGTGGTGGCCAAGATCATAGCCCGGGAGCGCCCGGATGCCCTGCTGCCCACTCTGGGAGGCCAGACGGGCCTGAACCTGGCGGTTTCCCTGGCTGAAGCCGGCGTGCTCGAGCGCTACGGCGTGGAACTCATCGGCGCCAAGCTCCCCGCCATCAAAAAAGCCGAAGACCGCAACCTGTTCAAGGAAGCCATGGAACACATCGGCCTCTCTCTTCCCGCCAGCGGCTGCGTCCGCAACCTGGAGGAAGCACGAAAGGTCATTGAAGAGTTGGGCTTCCCCGTCATCATCCGCCCCTCCTTCACGCTGGGAGGAACAGGGGGCAGCGCCGCATACAATATCGAGGAGTTTGAGGATCGGGTGGAATGGGGGCTCAGCGCCAGTCCCATCGGTGAAGTCCTCATCGAGCGCTCCGTGGCCGGCTGGAAAGAATTCGAACTGGAGGTCATGCGGGACAGAAAAGACAACGTGGTGGTCATCTGTTCCATCGAAAACTTCGATCCCATGGGGATCCATACGGGAGACAGCATCACGGTGGCTCCCGCGCAGACTCTGACCGACAAAGAGTATCAGCTCATGAGAGATGCGTCCATCGCCATCATCCGGGAAATCGGCGTGGAGACGGGAGGATCCAACATCCAGTTTGCCATCAACCCGGACAACGGAGAAATGGTCGTCATCGAAATGAACCCCCGTGTCTCTCGCAGCTCGGCCTTAGCCTCCAAGGCCACCGGCTTTCCCATCGCTAAAATCGCGGCACTACTGGCCGTAGGCTATACGCTGGACGAGATCCCCAACGACATCACGAAAGTGACCCCTGCGTCTTTTGAACCGACGATCGATTATTGCGTGGTGAAGTTCCCCCGCTTCGCTTTCGAGAAGTTCCCCGGCACGGATGAGGTTCTCACGACCCAGATGAAATCCGTAGGAGAAGTCATGGCCATCGGCCGTACTTTCAAGGAAGCCCTGCAGAAGTCCATGCGCTCCCTGGAAGTGGACCGCTATGGCTTCGATTCCTTCGTTCCCCCAAGCTTGTCCGACCAAGGCCGGCGAGATCTCATCCGGGAGAAATTGCGGCTGCCCACCTTCGACCGGGTCTGGTACATCGGAGAAGCATTTCGCCACGGCTTTTCCGTGAGCGAGGTTTACGAGCTCTCCCGGATCGACCCCTGGTTCCTCCACAACATACGCGAGATCATCGAAGCCGAAGAAGCTTTGGTCCGGGAAGTCGCCTACTCAAACGAGGCCCCATCGCCGCCACTCATGCAGCTCTCGGGAACTTCTCTGCGGCGAGCCAAAGAGCTGGGATTCTCGGATCGCCGCCTGGCGAAGCTACTGGGGGCAACGGAGCGGGAAGTACGCCAGCGCCGGCTCGAGCTTGGAATCCGCCCCACGTATAAGACCGTCGACACCTGTGCCGCCGAGTTCGAGGCTCATACCCCCTATCTATATTCCACCTACGAGCAGGAATGCGAGGCGAATCCCACGGGACGCAAGAAGGTGATGATCCTGGGCGGCGGGCCCAATCGCATCGGACAGGGGATCGAGTTCGACTACTGCTGCGTGCATGCCGCCATGGCGCTCAAGGAGATCGGCTTGGAG
>DATEAK010000345.1:0-5156 GCA_035288405.1 bacterium
CGAAAGCATGAGCCAGGCTCCTCATGTCATTCGTGGAGCGCGCTGGGGAATCGGACTCAACCAGGGGAAATTGGAAGACTCCCTGTGGACGGCTCTTACGGATACCTATTGCGATCTCTCCATGGCCTTGACCGCTGAGAACTTGGCAACCCGCTACGGGATCACACGAGCTGCGTGCGATGAGTTTGCGCTTCGCAGCCAGCAGAGAGCCAAAGCGGCTCAGGAATCGGGAAGGATGGCCCAAGAAACTGTTCCCGTTGAGATCAAGGGACGACGTGGGGATAAAACACTTTTTGAAAAAGACGAACACCTGCGGCCCGGCACAACACTGGAAGGGCTTTCATCCCTGAAACCGTACTTCAAACAAGATGGAGTGGTTACAGCGGGTAATGCCAGTGGCATCAGTGATGGCGCGGCTGCGGTCGTACTGACCACAGCGGACAAGGCTCGTGAGCGGGGTCTCAAGCCCTTAGCCCGTCTTGTGGGCTGGGGGATTGCCGGGTGCGAACCTGATGTGATGGGGATTGGGCCGGCTCCGGCGACCCGTCTGGCTTTGAAAAGAGCCTCTCTTTCCCTTGATCAGATCGATCTCGTCGAAGTCAACGAGGCATTCGCCGCCCAGTACCTGGCGGTGGAAAAGGAACTCGGTCTGAATCGAGAGAAAGTCAACGTTAACGGAGGAGCAATCGCGATTGGACACCCTCTGGGTGCCAGCGGCGCCCGTCTCACGGTCACTTTACTCTACGAGTTGATGGCTCGGCGGGCGAGGTATGGGTTGGGAACTGCCTGCATTGGAGGAGGACAGGGGATCGCGCTCATTTTGGAAGCCCTGTGATATTCCAAGTTCCTCAAACGGCAAGACTTACAGTCTTTCCGGTGATGCATCTACTCTAAGAAAATAGAGCAAAGGGACCATTTACCCCTGGAAATGGGGATCAGATAATACAAAGAGGAAAAAACGCCTAAGGCGTTGACCAGGGGCAGGTTCGCCGCAACAGGGTGAAATGCCCCATCACTTTGTGGTTGGTAGTATGCGAGAGGGGAAAAAACTCCTGTTGCTCCTGCAATTTGCCTCTAACAGACTGACGGATGGCGAGTTTTGGCCCTTCCATGATCCTCTCTTTTCTGCCGGTCCTAGTGGCACAGAAAATGCTATGAGTCCTTTGGGATGCGCAGCCAATTTTGCCATTACACCGAGAACGGAGAGAATCAGCTTGGCGGTTGAGCATGCGGTGTGCCCGGTGAAAAAACCAGGGAGGGGGACGCTCAGGAGGAGTCAAAATGCGTCCTAAAGTCACCGTCGTTGGCGCCGGAAATGTGGGAGCGACTGCAGCCCAGTATATTGCCCTAAAAGAGATGGCCGATGTGGTTTTAATTGACATCTTGGAGGGCATTCCCCAGGGCAAGGGGTTGGACATGTGGGAATCGGCTCCTATCGTGGGCAGCGATAGCCTCGTGGTGGGAACCAACAACTATCAAGACACAGCCGGATCGGATGTGGTTGTGATCACCGCCGGACTTGCCCGCAAGCCCGGCATGAGTCGGGACGATCTCCTCATTGCCAATGCCAGGATCGTTTCCGAGGTTACGGACAAGGTAGCGGCGGCTTCGCCCAAGGCCATCATCATCGTGGTCAGTAACCCGCTGGACGCGATGACCCAATTGGCTTTCAAGCGCAGTGGTTTCCCGCGCGAGAGAGTGTTTGGAATGGCCGGAATCCTGGACGCGGCTCGCCTCCGTTCTTTCGTTGCTTTGGAACTGAACGTCTCTGTGGAAAGTGTCTATGCCTGTGTCTTGGGAGGTCATGGCGATGCCATGGTTCCTCTTCCTCGCTATACCACCGTGGGAGGAATCCCAATCACGGAACTCATGCTGGCAGGGAAAATTGAGGCTTTAGTCAAGAGAACGCGTGAGGGTGGAGGAGAGATCGTTGCTTTCCTGAAGACCGGCAGTGCGTACTATGCGCCGGCTGCTGCTGTTGCTGAAATGGTGGAATCCGTGCTGAAAGATAAGAAAAAGATTTTGCCCTGCTGTGCCTATCTGAATGGGGAGTATGGGATTAAAGGGCTTTGCGTTGGGGTTCCCGTGAAGGTGGGGCAAGCGGGGATTGAGCAAATCTTGGAGCTGAAGTTGACTCCCGAGGAAGCTGCCGCTCTCAATCGTTCGGCGGCAGGCGTGAAAGAATTGGTCGATAAACTGGAGATCTGAGGCAAGGATTCGAGTTCTGTGTGTATGGGAAATGAGCAGGGAATCTTTCGCTGCCACACGCTTTTTAACAGTCAGAAGGTGTGCCCGAAGGGTTTGGGTACTTTGGGTATGTTGTCCGGCTGAAGAGCAAGGTGATCAGAGAACGGGTCAAGGAGATGTTGGGTTTTTCAGGTTAATAGACGACCGTTTTTGTCGAGAGCTTTAGGAGAAAGGACAGAGAGAATGACGATGGCAGAATCCAAGGAGGCGCAAAAGCCGAAGGTGAAGCGCAAGGAAATCGCGGTCATTAACATCAACGAGGAATGGTGCAAGGGCTGCGACATCTGCGTTCAGATTTGCGCCAAAGATTGCTTGCGCCTCAACAAGTGGAGTAAGGTGGAGATCATAGATCTGGAAGCTTGCAACAAGTGCATGCTCTGTGAGATCCTCTGTCCGGACTTTGCCATTACGGTGCGCTAGGGGGGAACACGATTGGAAACGACTACAACGCAACGTCAAGTAAGATTGCTTCAGGGAAATGAGGCCTGCGTTTTGGGGGCCGTCGCTGCCGGTTGCCGGTTTTTTGCCGGGTATCCGATAACCCCCTCGTCGGAGATCGCTGAGCAGTTGGCGGCCCTCCTTCCCACTCTGGGAGGCAAGTTCATCCAGATGGAGGATGAAATTGCCTCCATGGCTGCAATTATCGGGGCCTCTCTGGTTGGGAAAAAGGTGCTTACCGCCACGAGCGGCCCCGGTTTTTCTCTCAAGCAAGAGAACCTTGGTTTTGCCGCCTTGGCGGAGGTTCCCTGCGTCATCGTCAACGTCATGCGAGGCGGGCCCAGCACGGGGCTGCCGACCAGCCCGGCCCAGTCCGACGTCATGCAGGCCCGCTGGGGAACCCATGGGGATCATCCGGTGATTGCTCTGACGCCCGGGACCGTAACGGAAATTTACACCGAAACCATCCGGGCTTTTAACCTGGCGGAGAAGTACCGGGTACCGGTTATCCTCCTGTTTGACGAGATTCTGGGCCACATGAGGGAAAAGGTGGAGATTCCGCTGCCTGGGGAATACGAGATTGTAGACCGCAAACAGCCTACTTGTTCGCCCGATGAGTACGTCCCCTATGGGCCGACAGATGACGACGTTCCCGTCCTGGCTAATTTTGGGGAAGGCTATCGTTATCATATCACCGGGCTCATGCACGACGAACATGGACTGCCGACCGAAAAACCGGCGATTGTACAGGCTCTCCAGGATCGCTTGAAGCGCAAGATCGATCGGCACCTGGACGACATTCTCTCGACGGAAAGTTTTCTCACGGACGATGCCGAGGTCGCCGTATTTGCCATCGGCAGCACCGCCCGCTCGGCCCGCGGGGCTGTTCGAGAGGCCCGGGATCTCGGCATTCGGGCGGGCCTATTAAGGCCCCGGACGTTGTGGCCCTTCCCGGAGAAAGATGTGGCCGCTCTCGGCGAGCGGGTGCGGACCATTGTGGTGGCGGAGATGAACATGGGACAGCTGATTTACGAGGTGGAGAGGGCCGTTCACGGCAAGACCCGTGTTCTCCCCTGTCTGAAGGCGGACGGGGAGCCCATTCCACCTTCTCAGATCCTTTCTGCGATTAAGGAGGGTTAAATGTTTGTCTACGAAGAGTACATGCGGGAGGAGATGTTCCCGCTGATCTGGTGCAAGGGGTGTGGCAACGGGATCATCACCAAATCCATCCTGCGCGCCATCGACCGGTTGAAGATTCAAAAAGACGACGTGGCCATGGTTTCCGGCATCGGTTGTGCGGGCCGCCTACCGGGCTACGTGGATTTTAATACGCTTCACACCACCCACGGTCGCCCTCTGGCCTTTGCCACCGGTGTCAAGCTGGCTCGGCCGGAACTCAAGGTGATCGTGATCACGGGAGACGGCGACGGGTTGGCCATCGGAGGCAATCACTTTATTCATGCCTGCCGCCGCAACATCGACGTCACCTGCATTTTGTTCAACAACGCGACTTACGGCATGACCGGCGGGCAAGTTGCTCCCACAACCCCGATGGGCATGTGGGCCAGCACGATGCCTTACGGTCAGATGGAACCCTCTTTCGACGCCTGTAAGCTGGCTGAGGCGGCAGGCGCGAGCTTTGTGGCCCGGGGAACCACGTACCATGCCGTGGCCCTGGAAAAGCTCATCGTGGAGGCGATTCAGCATCCCGGCTTTTCTTTCCTGGAGGTGATCACGGACTGCCCCGAAATTTACGGCAGGAAAAATAAGCTTGGAGATCCGGCGGACATGCTCCTGGCTCAGAAGGACAAGGTCGTTCCCATTGACCAGCAGGGAAGGTACACCCCGGAGCAACTGGCGGGGAAAGTCTTCACAAAGATTCTCCACAAGCACGAGGCGACCGAGTACACGGCCCGCTATCAGCAACTCATCGATCGTGTGAAAGTTGAGGGGAATGGCCATGCGTTATGAGGCGCGTCTCAGCGGAGAAGGAGGACAGGGGCTGATTCTTGCGGGAGTGATCCTGGCCGAGGCGGTGGGAATTTACGACGGCAAAAACGTGACTCAAAGCCAATCCTATGGTCCGGAATCGCGGGGAGGGAAGAGCAAGTCGGAGGTAATTATTAGCGATGATGAGATTGATTACCCGAAGGCGACGCGTGTGGATCTGCTCTTGTCCTTGACCCAGGAAAGTTGTAATGAGTATGTAAAAGATCTGAAAGAAGAGGGGCATTTGATCGTCGATGCCACCTATGTTCCCTCCATTCCTCCCGGAAGCTTCCAGGTCTACCAGGTTCCCATGATTCAAATTGCTCGAGAAGAGATTGGGAAAGAAATCGTAGCTAACATCGTGGCGCTGGGGGTCATCACGGAGATTTCCGGAATCGTGACCCGCGAGGCCATCAAAAAAGCCGTTCTGGCCAGGGTTCCCAAAGGAACCGAGGCTCTGAATACCCGAGCTCTTGAGGCGG